>JASLCY010000429.1 GCA_030151925.1 Oligoflexus sp. | reverse complement strand
AGGCGATGGCGTCGTTCTTCGTCGTCGGGCGCTCCTCAAGTACGAGTCTGTACACTCCGGGCGCCCTCCTCCTCGAGCCTAGCCCTCCCCTTCAGGAGAGGCTCCTCGTCCTCGTCCTCGTCAGTGAGTTTCCGGTTTAAGCGGTTTTAAGGTCGCCTGGAAGAAGTCGAGCGTCCTCTGGAAACGGCGCGCGTTGAGCTCGCCATCGGCGACGATATGCGTTTGCCCCATCAACGGCAGGAACTGATAAGGATAGGCCGCGCGTTCGAGGGCGTCTATCAGCTTCATCGAATTGAAGAAATACACGTTATCGTCCGCCGTGCCGTGAATGAGGAGCAGAGGGCTGGCCTGGCGATAGTCCTTGCCCTTCTTCACGAGGCCGAGCAGCGATCCGCTGTCATAAGCGGCTTTATCCGAGGCCGGAAGGCCGAGGTAACGCTCGGTGTAAGCGGTATCGTAGTCGAGCCAGTCGACGGGCGGAGCGCCGGCGACGCCGCTTTTGTAGACGTCGGGCCTCGCGAGCACGGCATAAGCCGTGAAGTAACCGCCGTAAGACCAGCCGTAGACGCCGACCCTCGCCGCATCGCATTCCGCATGTCTCGCGCAGAAGAGCTTGAGGGCTTCCGCATGCTCATTCACCGGCAGCGAACCGAACCGGCGCGAGATCGCCTTTTCCCAATCGTGCCCGCGATCGGGCGTGCCCCTGGTATCGAAACGCACCACGATCGCATCCAGCGCATCGGCCAGGACCTGATCCTCGAGATAACCGCGGCCCGCAGCATTCACCATCAGGCTGCTCGGCCCGCCGTAGGCGTGTTCGATCACGGCGTATTTCTTGTTCGCCGCGAAGTTCACGGGTTTGATGACCGCGGTGCGGATAGCGTCGGGACCGGTGCGTTCGAGCGTGACGCGCGCGTTGTAGATCGGCGTCTCGGCGGTCGAGGGAAGCGTCGCCGCTCCGCCTTCGTTCCAGCCCTTCACCAGCGTGACGTCATCGCCGTTCAAACGCACGATGCGAGCCGCCAGGACCTTGGGATCGAAGTGCCCCGAGTGGCTCACGCTGCCGGCCGGTTCCGAGGCGATCTCCTTGGTCGCGGCGGTTTTCAGATCGGTGGCCTGCAGGGTCGAAGCCACGGCGTCCGAGGTCGCCTCGAAGTAGACGGTCCCGCCGTCTTCACTCAGGCCGAGGACGCTGCGGACCTGCATCGTCTCGGGACTGACCATCTTCACGAACTTGCCTTCGGCATCATGCAGCTCCAGGCGTTTCGGACCCGTGCGCTGCGAGGTCCAGAGGAAACCTTGGTTATGCGGCAGCCAGAGGGGAACGGAATGATCGATCTCGACCCAGGCTTTATCGGTCTCGTGGATCAAGGTCTCGGTCTGGCCCGATTTCGGATCCGCGGCGACCAGCTTGAGATCGGTCTGCAGGCGATTGAGCGCCATCAGGGTCGGACGCCCATCCTTCGGCCATTCCACTGGCCCGACGTATTCGAAGTTTTCCGGGAGCTTCACCCATTTGATCGTCCCGCCCGCAGCCGGAACGAAACCGAAACGCACCGCCACGTTCGTTTTCCCGGGCCGCGGATAGTAAGGACGATTCGGTTCTTCGTCGGGCTTATAAGGGTCGGAGATCGACAGGCGTTCGACCTTGGACTGATCGATAGCCTCGATCAGGAGCGAGGCGCTGTCGGGCGACCACCAGAGGCCGCTTTTGCGCTCGAGCTCTTCCTGCGCGATGAATTCCGCGACGCCGTAACTCTTCTCTTCGGTGCCGCCCCGCGTGATCGCGCGGGCCGAACCGCCCGCCACCGGCGCTACGAACACATTGCTGTCGCGAACGAAAGCCACGGACTTGCCGTCGGGAGAGATCACCGGCCCGAAGATCGGCGAGGCGCCCGGAGCTATCTCGTGCGCTTTCTTGTTGTCCCGGTCATAGGCGAAGAGTTTGCCTTTGAGGGGGACGACGATCCAACGGCCGCTCGCGTCGACGTCGAAGAAGCTGAGGCCGGCGGTGAGCATGCGCAGGCGTTCGCGCAGCGCTTTCTCTTCCGCCGATTCGTGCCCGCCGCCGGTCGTCAGCATGCCTTCGTCCAGGATCTTGGTCTCTTCGTTTTTATTGCGATCGAAGGCGTAGATCGAAGCGGCGAGGGACGGCGGAGTCGCCTTGGAATAGAGGATCGTATGCCCGTCCTTGAGAGGCGTGATATTGAAAGGGGCGCCGAGGCGGAAGTTCCGCGACGTGCGGAGCTGTTCGCGCAGCTTGGCCCAATCGGGCGTCGAGGCGTCCGCGGCCCGGACGGGCGAAGTCAGCAGGAGAGCGAGGGCGATGCCACCGAGTGGCCGCAGCGAGGCGCGAATCTTCATAAGGGACCTTCGAGCAAGGGATTAAGGCCTGAGCAATTGTTTGATGAGCAGGAAATGGCAAACCGCGGCGACGATCACGCAGATGTGGAAGATCTCGTGATAACCGAAACGCTTCGGCCACGGGTTCGGCCGCTTGATCGCGTAGATCACCGC
>JASLCY010000490.1 GCA_030151925.1 Oligoflexus sp. | reverse complement strand
GCCCGTGGTTCTCGAGAGTCGCCATCAGCTGCTTCTGCACCATCTTCACGCCGTCGACGATGGGGTTTGACTGGCCTTCGACGGAGAGCAGCGCTTTGTCGAAGGTGTCGAGGACGGGCAAGAGATCTTGGAGAAGCTTCTCTGACGCAAATTTGAGCAGATCAGAACGTTCTTTCTCTTGCCGGCGACGCATGTTTTCGATGTCAGCGGCTTGACGCAGGTAACGGTCCTTCGCTTCGAGCAGTTCTTCTTCGAGGCGCTGAACGCGAGCTGAGAGATCGTCCTGTTCTAGACTTGGCGACGCGCCAAGACCTTCTTCGAAGGAATTGTCATTGGCTTCGTTTTGGCTTTCTTCAGTCATCGCTTGCTCCCAGGGTCCTATACGTTTTTTCAGGTCTCTTTTTACCTTCTAGACCCTAGAACCGCAAGACCTTGTCAAGCCTGACAGGTACCTACAACACGCGATTTGCAGCGCGTTTGGCCGGACTTAATGACGTCTTCCTTATTTCTAATCTTAAAGATATTTTAACGCGGTGAAAAGTAGGCAAACCTTCCCTAGCACCGATCTGTGAGGATTCGCCAGCTTGGCCATTGACAGGCGGAAGGCGCTTGGGCTAAATCTTTCTTCACTCAAAAGCGCAATGGTTTTAGCTTCCTGTGACTAAAACCAGAGCAATCGTCTCAGCCCTTGGATTCCGAGTTGATCATGGAAACGCCTGTTGAAGTTATGCCGAATGAATCGAATGCTCTCGCCAGTAACTCTCCTGCGAGCGAGACGAGCAAACGCCTCTCAGCCTTATCCCGCCGCGGTATCAACATCGAGGATGCGGACCTCATCACCCGTCTCGACCAGTACTCCATCGAAGACGTGGTTGAGCTGAAAATCTCCCGTTTTTTTGATCAAATTGGGACATTTTACCCAGAAGACGTTTACGAACTTCTCATGTCCAAAGTCGAGAAGCCCCTTCTGATCCAAATCCTTCGTCGCGTGGGGGGCAACCAGGTTCAGGCTGCCAAGATCCTCGGGATCAACCGCAACACGCTTCGTAAGAAGATCAAGCAGTACGGGCTTTAATAAGAGTCGAAAGACGCGTAGGAAGGCTAGGTTTCAAGTCCTTTGGGGCTTGAAGACCTGAGCCTTTTTTCATTCGTACGGATCAACGGTCGAATCGATCACGCGGTCCCGAGCATCGACGGGAGCCTTATCCTTCGTCCGGATCGCTCATCGACCCGCCTTCGAGGAAGAGGTTCTGGAAGGACACGTATTGAGGCTGGTAGGCGAGTTTCAGGGTTTTGAGCGCGCCGTGGCGGTTCTTCGCGATCAGGAGTTCGGCGACGCCGGTCATCTCCGAGTTCGGGTTGTAGTATTCATCCCGATAGATGAACAGGATCATATCCGCATCCTGCTCCATCGATCCCGATTCACGAAGATCTGAGAGTTTGGGGCGTTTGTCCGGACGTTGCTCTACACCGCGGTTCAGCTGCGCCAAAGCTATGACGGGTATATTCAATTCTTTTGCAAGGTTCTTCAGGCCCATTGAAATTTCAGAAATCTCGCGTTCGCGGCTTTCCGGTTTTCCGGTTCCGGCTGTCATCAGCTGGAGGTAGTCGATGATAACCATGTCGAGACCGTTTTCTTTGTGATAGCGGCGGCAGCGCGAACGGAGCTCCATCAGGGAAATACCCGGCGTCTCATCGATGCCCATATAGTCCTTGCGCTCATAGATGCGGCGCGCGCCTTCCATCAGGCGATCCTGCTCCTCGTCGGTGAGATCCCCCTTGCGGAGGCGGGAAGAGTCCACGCGGGCGACAGCGGAGAGCACACGAGCCATGAGCTGCTCTTTACTCATCTCGAGGGTGAAGACAGCCACCTTCTTGCCAGCCATCGCAGCGTTCGAGGCGAGGTTGAGGACGAAGGCCGTCTTACCCATACCAGGGCGGGCCGCGAGGATGATAAGGTCGGAGCCCTGCATACCGCCGGTCAAGGAATCGAGGTCGACGAAGCCGGTCGTTACACCTGTAACGGAACCGTCGGATTCGAGTTTCCTTTGGATTTCCTCGATCGTCGATTCCAGGACGACGTCGGCTTTCACGATCCCCTTACGATCGTATTCCGACGCGATGGTAAGGAATTGTTTCTCGACCTGCTCGATGAAGGATTCTATGCGGCCTTCGTAGTTTCCGGCTTGCTCGACCACGTCTTGGCAAACACGAATGACCATACGGCGATAGTAGTGATTCCGCACGATCTGAGCATAGTGCTCGAGGTTCTGCGAGACGGGGCTGTTTTCGGTAAGCTCGATGAGGTAGGCCGCGCCGATCTCTTTGACCTTGTTCTGCCGCAGCTTCTCCGTAACGGTAACGATATCGGCCGCTTCACCCGCCGCCGAGAGCTCGAGTATCGAGGCATAAATCTTCTGGTGGCTATCGAGGAAAAAATGTTGAGACGCAAGGCTTCCTTCGACTGCTGTCAAAGAGTCAGCATCGCTTAGTATCGCACCGAGTACCGCTTTTTCGGCATCGATGGAATGCGGAAGCGTTTGTCCTGATGCCATTGAGGTCTCAAAAAATTGCTGCGGGGTGAAATCAACAAAACC
>JASLCY010000468.1 GCA_030151925.1 Oligoflexus sp. | reverse complement strand
GCATCAACGGCTGCGCGCGCTGCTGCATGCCGTGCCATACCCTCGATATCTCCGTGATCGGCGAAGCGAGCGGCTACCGCCTCAGCCTCGGCGGCAAGACCAAGCAATTCCCCGAGCTCGCCGCGTATTTCGCGGAGGGCATCCCCGCGCGCGAGCTGCCGGGCCTGATCGCCAACGTCATCGATATCTACAAAGCCAAAGCGGAGGAAGGCGAGACCTTCCAGGAAGTGCTCGAACGCTGCGGCACCAAGGATTTCGTCAAAGCCCTCGCGCCTTATAGCCAGGACGCGGCCGGCGACCACGATCTCTTCGCCGAGGAAAGCCCCGCGGACGTCGGCGGCGAGAGCGAGGATATGGCCGCGGATCTCGACGTCCATGAGGACATCGCAGACGACGCTCCTGCCATGGATATCGAGGCCGAAGCTCCTGAAGCCATGGAGACCGAAACTTTCGAGGCCCTGGATTCGGAAGACGACATACCTATGGGCAGCGACGACCTCAGCGTGCCTATGGATGAAATCGCTATCGGCGGCTCGGACGGCGCCACGCTCAAGGACGAGATCACTCTCGACAACGATGACAACGTCCGCCTGCTCAACGACGCGACGCTGGACGGCGACGAGGCCCTAGATTCCATGAGCCTGCGGGAAGAGACGGACGAAGCGTCTCTGGCCCTGGAAGAGAGCGAAGAGCTCCTGCCGGAGATCACGGACGCCGAACCTGAGGTCCTCACGGAAGAAGACGAGCTCGCGGCGATCGAGCCCGAGATGATGGAAGAGATCATTCCCCTTGAAGACGATATGGGCACGGTCCAGGGTTCGTCCGAGGCGGAGCACCATGAAGGCATGAGAGCGGCCTCCAGCGAGGGCGACGGCATCGAAGGCGAACTCGTGTTCGAGGACGATTCCCTTATCTCCGAAGGCCTGGCCGGCTCCGAGCCCGAGATGATCGATGACAGCGAGGAAGAGCTCATCCTTATCGAAGAGGACGCGCCCGCGGAAGAACTCTCCCTCATCGAAGAGGACGTCGCGGACGAACTCGAGATCGAGGAGATCCACGATATCGACGAAGAATCGACGCTCGACATGCCGGAGCTCGGCGAAGAGCTGCTCGAAACGTCCGAAGTCGATTCCTCGACTATCCTCCCGGACGATACCGACGAGGGCGATCTGATGAGCCACGAGGAAGAAGCCTCGTTCGAACGCCAGATCACCGAGTCGATCGCCGAAGACAAGAAGATGCGCGAAGCGGCCGGCGACGATATCGATACCAACAGCAGCGCTCGCGAAGACGCCCTCCGCATCCTCGCCTCGGGCGAAGGGGAAGACGGCCTCTCGGAACCGGAAGTCGACGCGGCGGCCCTGCTCGGCGTAACGGACGATCACAACGCTTCGAGCCTGGAAGCGCCCGTTCGGGAATCGACGGCCGCACCGGCCGTGGGTTTTGATTTCGACGGAATTGAATCGACGGCAGACGGGCTGCGCGTGAACTTCAGCTCAGGCGCGTTCATGGATATCGGCCTGGCGGCCCTAGGCGTAGGCAAATCCAAGATCCTGAAGATCAGCGGCCAAGCCGTGACTCTCACGCATACCGAACAGGGCTTTACCGTCGAAGTCGATGGCATGCGCATGTTCTATCCGCACAAAGTGCTTCGCCGCGTATCCTAATCTTTCAGATCACTTCTCTATCATCCGAGGGTTCCAGGGCTCAGGCTCGCCCTCGGATTCTTCTTGCGGGCCCTTGGCGGATTTGCGCCCGCGCCATTCGCCGCTCTGCGTGCAGTCAAACGCGGCTTTGGCGGAACGCACCCAGAATATGGATCCGACCAGGTCAGGCCCGCAATCCGGCAGCGAGTCCATCGTATCCGCGGTGCCGTCGTAGCTCGGAACGTCGTCCGAACGCGATCCCGAGCCGGTCGAGGTGCAGGAGACTATCATCAGGCTCAATACTAGAAGGGGCCAACGCATCAATGGTTCCTTTCATCAATCCTGATGGGGTTTCTTCTTGAAGATGTTGCCGGAGGACGTGACGGGCAGCATGAGGAAGCTGTTCACGTCGAAGAACTCCTTGAGCTTGGGATAGCGGCCGCGCGATTGATAGGCCCAGAAGAGCTGGCGGCGCGGATGCCGGTGGTTCGAGAGGACCTCGAGCACGTCGCGCTCCTCCTCGCTCAGCTTGAGTTCGTTCTGCTGCTGCAGCAGGAGCTCGGCCGCGTCCCGCAGGCGATGATCCATCTCGAGATGCTTGTGCCGCGCCTCCTGGATATCGACCTTCTCGGTCTCCTCATCGTACATGTTCTGATAGTGCTGCCACGCGCTCGCCAGCAGGCTGAGCGTCGGGATGCGCGTTCCGAAGTGGCGAATCATCAGGAGGCATTGGTCGACCGGATGCGTGTCGACGAGGATCATCGCATCCCGCTCGGCGTTGGTCGTCTCGGATTCGTTGAGCGAATCGCGGCCGTCCATGAACGCGGTGAGGATGCGTTTCCAGGTCGGCATCGGATGTTTGATGGTCGGCGTGAGATCCTGCTCGCGCTGCGGCAGGAAGTGGAGGTTGCCTTCGCGTTTGTAAGGAAACACGACGGCATCCTGCGAACTGACGTCTTTGTCGAAGTTCAGCTGCCAGAGATGAAGGTTATATTCCATTCCGATGCGGAGCGACTGTTTGTCTCGCGCCTGCTGATGCTCATGCGCTTTAACATGGATAATTTTTCTAGCGATGAGGCCGGAGACGGCTTCTTTTACCGAATCTTCACCGTAGCCGATCAGAGCCGCGAGTTCTTTTTCCGTCGTGATGAGGTCGTGCATGCCGGATACAGCGCAGTTGAGAAGGTAAAGCACAATGCTGTATTCACACTGTTCGAGCCGAGCCATAGCCAGAACTTTGAACCCTGATTCGCTCATAAAGGTCTGAAATGGCATATAAAACTCCCCGTGACTTTGCCGTGCTCAGCGACCATTATAAGGTGACTCAGCTCATATACAAAGGGTTTTTGCCTGGGGAGTTCGGTAGATGCCCTCAATCCTTCTGCCACTCGGCAAGCAAACTATCCGACTGAACTTGATCGCCAGGCCTCACAAGGATTTCCGCGATCGTGCCAGAACGTGTTGCTTGGACTTCGAATTCCATCTTCATCGATTCGAGTATCATCACCGTCTGTTTGTCATGAACGGTTGAACCAGGGGCAACCAGGATCTTCACGATTTTACCGGGAACCGGAGCGATGATTTCGTGAGCATGGGCGCCCGAGCGGCCGCTGGCTGAAGCCTCGTCGCGTTGCTCGATCTTGAAGTAGGTCTCGCCATCGATATTGAGCCAGCGGATAAAGGCGCCCTTGACCACCGTCGAGCAGTAGGCGAAGGACTCGCGTTTATCGGCCGTTTCAATGAAGCCGTGGCCCATGGCGCTGACGCGCGAACCGTAACGCAGAGGCACCGTAGCCTTGATTTCTTGCGTTTTAACGACGTTGGCCGGCCCGGCTTCGGCTTGTTTGCTGAACACGGCGCGGGTCAAGGACCAGGCATCGCCTTTCTGCACGGCGGGAACCGGAGCTTCGAGACGGGCCCAGAGCTGGGCCGCGAGGGCATCGGTCTTCGCGCGGCGTTTCTCGGCCGCGGACCGCAGCGATGCGACCTCGTCCTCGATGAAGCGCGTCGTCGGCTGCGCATCGCGGAAGCCATGGCTCTGCAGGACGTCGAGCAGGAAACTCGTGTTGCTGATCGGCATCGCGAGGATGCTGCGTTTAAGCGCCTCGACCAGGAGATCGATCGCATGTTCGCGAGTCGGGCCGGTGGCGATGAGCTTGGCGATCATGGGATCGAAGCGCGGCGTGACCTCGTCGATCGCGTCGATGCCGGTTTCCCAGCGCAGGCCCTGGCTGTTGTAGGGCTGGAAGCCATAAACGGGACCGGGCGCCGGCAGGAAGCGGTTCTGGGTGTCTTCCGCGTAGAGGCGCAGCTCGATGCTGTGGCCCTGCGGCTTCAGATTGATGCGATCCTTGAGGCTTTCGCCCTGAGCGATGCGGAGCTGCCACGCGACGAGATCCTCGTTGAAGATCTGCTCGGTCACGGGGTGCTCGACCTGGAGGCGCGTGTTCATCTCGAGGAAATAGAAGTTCTGCTGCGCCCTGTGATCAGGCGACCAGTCCATGATGAACTCAACGGTGCCCGCGGAATAGTAGCCCACGGCCTTCGAGAGGTTGACGGCGGCTTCCTGCATGCGCGTGCGGGTCTCCGGCGTCAGGGCGGGCGCGGGAGCCTCCTCGATGATCTTCTGATGGCGTCTCTGCACCGAGCAATCGCGATCGGCGAGCGCATAGACGTTGCCGTGCTGGTCGCCGAGGATCTGCACTTCGATATGGCGAGGGAATTCGACGTAACGTTCCACGATAAGCGTGGAGTCGCCGAAGGAGTTGAGGGCTTCGGACTGCGCGCGGTTCACGGCCTCTTCGATCTCGCCGTGGGAACGCACGACGCGCATGCCTTTGCCGCCGCCGCCCATAGCGGCTTTGAGCAGGATGGGGAAGCCGTGCGCGTCAGCGAAAGCGCCTATGGCCTTGAGCAGCTCCGCGGGTTTGAGGTGGCTCGTCTCTTCGAGGCCGGGGACGACGGGAACCTTATGCGCCTTGGCGATCGAACGCGCTTCGGCCTTGGAAGCCATCTTAGCGATCGAAGCCGGCGACGGACCGACCCAGGTCAGGCCGTTCTGTTCGACCAGAGCCGCGAAGGCCGCGCTTTCCGAGAGGAAACCGAAGCCGGGATGGACGGCGTCGGCGCCGGCTTGTTTCGCCAGGTCCACCATCAGAGCGGCGTTGAGGTAGACCGCGGGGCTCTCCTCGGGAACCTTGATGAACGTGTCGATCAAACCGTCGAGGAACGCTGGAGCTGCGGGACCGCTGTAGATCGCCGCCGTCTGGAGGCCGAGGCCGCGGGCGCCGAGGGCGATGCGACGGGCGATCTCTCCGCGGTTGGCGATAAAAAGCTTACGGATCTTCTTCATCGACACGATCAACCTTTCTTCACGATCTCAGCGGGGATCACAACTTTTTGGGCCAGGAGGGCCTGCGCGAACGTCTTGCCCTGCGCATCGATGCGAAGGGTCTGCGTGCCGCCGCCGCCGAGCGATTCCTCGAGAAGGAAGTTGAAGCCTTTGAGCCCGGGCAACTGGTAGCGCGTGACCTTGCCCGCGCAGAGCTCCTGGAACCAATCCTTCACGCGTTGCGCGGTCAGGTATTTATCGAGGAAGTCGTAGGCCTCCTGCGAACGGGCGAGCACGCCGATGTTCGCGGTGTCGCCTTTATCGCCGCTGCGGGCGAGGGCGATGTCCACCAGGGGACGCGCCTTGGGATCGTTGTATTCGGCGAGGGCCTTCTCGATCGTCTGGCTCGGCTTCGAGGCGACCTGCGCTTCGAGCTCCTTCACCTGGAAATTGCCGACCGGCGTATCGTTCACCTGCTTCTCCGCGACGCGTTCCCCGTTTTCGAAGAGCGCTATCCTGGGAGCGACGGCCGACTTCGGCATGAGGGCCGGCCAGTAGCTCATCACTTTCTGCGCTTTCGGAACGCCGCCGATCACGGCGACGCCCGGAGGGCCGCTGAGGATGAGCGAAGGGATCATCTTGCCGAAGAGCCTGAGGTCCTTCTCCTCTTTCGCGCGCGCGCCGAGGCGGAGGAGGATTTCGTTGCCGTCCTCCTTGTGCACGAGCGAACGATGGCAGGAATTGAAGCCGACGTATTCGGTCAGGGTCTCGAGATAAGGGCCTTGCAGGCGTTTCCAGAAGATGCGGGAGAAGGCCTCGGCCTTCTTCCTGGCATTCGGGCCCGAAATCATGATGGAACCCGTGGACTTAAAGCCGTCTTCGTAGGCCATCGAAACCTTGTAGAGCGGAGTCGGCTCGGAACCTTTGATGCCGAAGACGCGGACTTTATCGGAGCCGGCCGCCTCGAGGCGGATGCTGCTGAAATCGGCGACCACGTCCGGAGTGATGTAGGCCTTCGGGCTGCCCATCTCATAGAAGAGCTGCTCACGGACGGTGTCGACGCTGACGAGCCCGCCCGAGCCTTCGTGCTTCGTCACGATGAACGAGCCGTCTTCCGAAACCTCGACGATCGGATAACCGATCTCGTCGAAGCTCTGCACCTTCTCCCAGTCGGTGAAGTTGCCGCCGGTCGACTGCGAGCCGCACTCGATGATGTGGCCGGCGACGATGCCGTGCGCGAGCCTGTCCCAGTCGTTGAGCTTCCAGCCGAACTCATGGATCATCGGCGCGATCGTGATGCCGGTATCGGTCACGCGGCCGGTCACGACGATGTTCGGCTTCCATTTCAAGGCTTCCACGACCGGAGCGGCGCCGAAATAAATATTAGCGGCCTGGATGCGATCCGCCACCGGCGCGAACTTCGAGCCGTCTTCCATATTGTCGAAGGCGATGCCGCTCGCCTGCAGGCGACCGAGATCCTGCAGGATATCGTCGCCGTAGACGATCGCGATCTTCGGATTGAGGTTGAGCTCGCTCGCGAGTTTGGCGATCGCCTGCGCGCAGGCCTCGGGATTCACGCCGCCCGCGTTGGTGATGATGGTCGTGCCGTCCTGCATGAGCTTCGGCAGCACCCTCTTCAGCATGGGGAGGAAGTCGCGGGCGTAACCCGCCTCGGGATCGGTCGAACGCTGCTTCTGCAGGATGGACATCGTGATTTCCGCCAGGAAGTCCATGCTGATATAATCGAGGCGGCCGCCGAAGACCTGGCGCTCCAAAGCGTTGGGATCGTCGCCCCAATAACCGCCCGCGTTGCCGATTCTGATTGTTCTGCTCATATCTCTTTCCCTCCGACCAAAGTCTAAAGTCTTGAAGTTCGATTACATGCGGAAGACGCCGTTGCGAGTCTCGGCCCAGGGGCCGTGCAGCGTGCTGGCCAAGGCCTGGGCGACGACCGTGCGGGTCCTCCTGGGATCGATGACGCCATCGTCCCACAGGCGCGCCGACGAATAGTAGGCGCTGCTCTCGTTCTCGTATTTATCGAGGATAGGCTGGCGAATAGCCTTGATATCGCTCTCCGTCAGGGCCTTGCCCTGCTTCGCGAGCTGCTGGACCTTCACCGTCGCGAGGACGTCGGCCGCCTGCTCGCCGCCCATCACGGAGATCTTCGCGTTCGGCCACATGAAGAGGAAACGCGGGTTGTAGGCGCGGCCGCACATGCCGTAGTTCCCGGCGCCGAAGCTGCCGCAGACGATCACCGTGATCTTCGGGACGTTGGCGTTGGCGACCGCGTGCACGAGCTTCGCGCCGTCCTTGGCGATGCCGCCGTGCTCGTATTTCTTGCCGACGATGAAGCCGGTGATGTTCTGGAGGAAGAGCAGCGGGATCTTCTCCTGCGTGCAGAGCTCGATGAAGTGCGAGCCCTTGAGCGCGCTCTCCGAGAAGAGGACGCCGTTGTTGGCGAGGATGCCGACCGGCATGCCTTCGATGTGCGCGAAGCCGCAGATCAGCGTGCTGCCGTAGTTCGGCTTGAATTCGAAGAGTTTCGAGCCGTCGACGAGGCGCGCGATCACCTCGCGGATGTCGTAGGCCTTGCGCGATTCGTTCGGGATGACGCCGAGCATCTCCGCCGGATCGTATTCGGGCGCTTCCGGCAGCTCGAGCTTGATCGGCGATTCCTTCGGTTTGCCGAGGTGCTTCACGATCTGGCGGACGAGCTGCATCGCGTGCTGGTCGTCTTCCGCGAGATGGTCCGCCACGCCCGAGATCGAGGTGTGGACCTTCGCGCCGCCGAGCTCTTCCGCGGTCACCTCTTCGCCGGTCGCGGCCTTGACGAGCGGAGGGCCGGCGAGGAAGATGGTGCCGGTGCCGCGCACGATCACGCTCTGATCGGACATCGCCGGGATATAGGCGCCGCCGGCGGTGCAGAAGCCGAGCACGGCCGAGATCTGCTGGATGCCCTTGGAGCTCATGCGCGCCTGGTTATAGAAGATGCGGCCGAAGTCGTCCTTGTCCGGGAACACCTCGTCCTGCATCGGCAGGAACGCTCCGCCCGAATCCACGAGGTAGATGCAGGGCAGGTGGCTCTCCTCGGCGATCTCCTGCGCGCGGAGGTGCTTCTTAACGGTGATGGGGAAGTAGGTCCCGCCCTTGACCGAGGCGTCGTTCGCCACGATCATGCAGGGCCGGCCGTGGATGATGCCGATGCCGGTGATGATGCCGCCGGCGGGAACGTCGGTGTCGTAGAGCGCGTGCCCGGCGAAACCGGAGAGTTCGAGGAAGTCGGTGCCGGCGTCGATCAGGAGCTGGATGCGCTCGCGGGCCGGGAGTTTGCCTTGTTTCCTCAGCTTCTCCTGAGTCTCGAGCCCGCCGCCGAGGGCGACGGTCCGGGCTTTCCTCTCGAGCTCTTCCACGAGATTCGAATGATAAGCGAGGTTCTGCTTGAAGGTGTCGCTGGAGACGTCGATTTTCGAACTGATGCGCATGAACTCTACATTCCTTAAACAACTTGGACGGACTCGAAGTCCTTCCAGAGTTTCATATGGATTCCCTCTTTATCGAGCAGGGAATTCAGCACGCTCCCCGTCACCTCGCAGTCACCGATCGAACGGTGGCGGGCGGCGAAGGTCAGGTTATAATGCTTGGCGAGGGTGTCGAGGTTCTTCGACTCGAGATCGGGAAGCAGGATCCTCGCCATCTTCAGGGTACAGAAGCACGGGTATTCGATCTGGTAGCCCTGCCGCGCGCTCACCGAGCGGAGGAAGGCCATATCGAATTCGGCGTTGTGGGCGACGAGTACGGCTTTGTCGATAAATTGAAGGAATTCGGGAAGCCGCTCTTCGATCTTCGGCTGGCCCTTGAGCTGGTCGTCGGAGATCCCCGTGATCTTCGTGATGATCTCCGGTAACGGAATCTCGGGATCGATCAGGGTCGAGAAGTCGGCGACGCGGCGGCCGTCCACGAACTTGATCGCACCGATCTCGATGATGCGGTCGCGATACGTGTCGAGGCCGGTGGTCTCGAAGTCGAAGATGACGATAGGGTGGTTCTTGACGATCGCGTCGGGACCCAGGTGATGCCGCAGCACCTTCTGGAGAAACAGCTGGCCCTGTGATCCTAGCGATTCATCCTGATCCGTCGGAAACAGGATCTCCTGAAACATCGAATTGCGTAAGAGCGCCATTATCATTCTCGCCTTTTGCCAAAGATTTACGAACTTAGCCTATCTTTAGACCCTCCGCAAGCCAAGCGACTCAAGCCTGAGCGATGCTGAACGGCGAGTCTTTCGCTCTATAGTTTTTTGGCCGATATATCGGACCGGGGGGATCTTGTGTTATACCAAGAGATCGCTTCGAAACCGGAGAAATCATGACCACTGTTCGCTTGCTTTTTGGACTTTGCCTCGCTCTTGGAGCGACGTCATGGGCGCGAGCCGATACGCTTCAGACCGTTCGGCAAAGAGGCTTTCTCAAGTGCGGTGTAAGCCAAGGTTTGCCGGGCTTCTCGACTGTCGATAAGGACGGGCATTGGTTCGGCATCGACGTCGATTTATGCCGAGCCATTGCTGCCGCAGTGCTCGGTGACCAGGCGAAAGTGAAGTATACGCCGCTTTCAGCCAAAGAACGTTTTACAGCTCTGCAGTCCGGTGAAATTGACGTCCTCTCGCGCAACACGAGCTGGACTCTGCAACGCGATGCCGCGCTCGGCATCGATTTTGCGGCCGTCATGTTCTACGACGGCCAGGGGTTCATGGTGCACAAGAAGCTGGGCGTGACCTCCGCGGCCCAGCTCATTAATGCCAGTATATGCATAAATCTAGGGACCACAACCGAACTCAACGTCGCCGATTTCTTTCGGGCGAACAGGGTGAAATACAAGCTGGTGACCTTCGAGAAGAACGACGAGGTGGTCGCGGCCTACGACGCCGGCCGCTGCGATGCTATGAGCAGCGACCGATCCGGGCTCTATGCCGATCGCACGAAATTGAGGCATCCGGAAGATCACATCGTGCTTCCCGAGCTGATCTCGAAAGAGCCGCTCGGGCCCGCCGTCAGGCACGGGGACAACCGCTGGGGCGATATCGTGCGTTGGACGCTCTACGCGCTGCTCGAAGGCGAGGAGATCGGCGTCGGGACCTCGACGATAGCCGAGATGCAGAAGAGCGACAAACCCGCCGTGAGACGGCTGCTCGGCGCGGAAGGCGAGCTGGGCAAGAACCTCGGGCTCGACGCGCAATTCGCGAAGCGGATCCTCGAGCAGGTCGGGAATTACGGCGAAGTGTTCGAGAGGAACCTCGGGGCCGCGACGCCCATGAAGATCGAACGGGGCATGAACGCGCTGTGGACCAAGGGTGGGCTGCAGTATGCGATGCCTTTCCGTTAAGCGCAGGGGCACGCGTGAGAACATCCGCTCATAGAAAGCAGCATCTGCTGGTCCAAGGCCTGTTTTTCCTGATCGTCGCGGCTATCGCCGGGCTCGCGATCCGCAACGTGAGCATGCAGCTCGCGGCGCGCGGGATCAGTTCGGGCTTTGATTTCTTGAAAAACCAGGCGGGCTTCGGCATCGGGTTCCACCTGATCCCTTACAGCGAGACCTCGAGCATAGGCCGGGTCTTCTGGGTCGGCGCCGTGAACACGCTGTTCGTGTCGGCGATCAGCATCGTCTGCGCGACCGTGCTGGGCCTGGTGATAGCGCTTTGCCGCTTGAGCGCCATACCCATGCTGCGGGCGCTGGGCTTCGCCTACGTCGAGACCCTGCGCAACATCCCTCTGCTGCTGCAGTTCTTCATTTGGTACTTCGCGGTGCTGCGGCATCTGCCGATGCCGCTCGAGAGCTGGCATATCGGCAAAGAGGCTTTTTTCAACATCCGCGGGTTCTATCTGCCTTTCCCTCGTGAGGACGCCGCGGTCTGGGCTCTGATCGTCGCGCTCATCGCCGGCCTCGTCGGAGGGCATTTCCTCCGGGTGGCGGGAACGGCCTCACGGCGCAAACGCGGACGGTATCCGCTCTGGTTCTTCGTGCCCTTCACGCTGCCGGTGCTCTTGCCCCTGCTCACGCTGCTTTACTTCCGCACGCGCGTGCAGTTCGAGGCGCCGGTCCTCGAGGGCTTCAACTTCAGCGGCGGCCTGCAGATCATCCCGGAGCTCGTCGCCTCGATCGCCGCGCTCAGCCTTTATACGGGCGCGTTCATCGCGGAGATCATCCGCGGCGCGATCCAAGCCGTTCCCGAGGGGCAGAGGGAAGCGGGGCTCGCGCTCGGCCTTAAGCCGTGGCAGGTCTTAGGCCAGATCATTTTCCCCCAAGCGATGGGGCATATCGTTCCGCCCCTTATTTCGCAGTATTTGAACCTGCTGAAGAACTCGTCGCTCGCCGCCGCGATCGCCTTCCCCGAGCTCGTCCTGATCTTCGCGGGCACGAGCCTGAACGTGAGCGGGCAGGCGGTCGAGATCATGGCGATGACGCTCGGCTTCTACCTCGTGGTGAGCCTCAGCATCTCGGCGGGCATCAACTTCCTGCAGACGAGGATGCTGCGTTATGAATCTTAAATCGCAGAGGCAGGGCTCGCCCCTGCAGACCGTCCTCAACGTGGTGATCGGCGTCCTGATCCTCACGGCGCTGGTGCCGCTCGTGAGATGGATGCTCGTCGACGCCCAGTTCCGCGGGACCGAACGTTGCGCGGACGCGGCCGGCGCGTGCTGGGTCTTCATCAAGATGCGGCTCTTCACTTTCATGTTCGGTTTCTACGATCCGAAGTACGTCTGGCGGCCGATCGTGGTCCTGCTGCTCTGGGCCGCGGGGCTCACCAGTCTCTTTCGTTTGAATTACAGCCGCGCGCTCAAGCTCGCGCCGCTGCTTCTTATCCTCTGTCCCGTCCTGAGCTGGATGCTGCTCGACGGAAGACCCTTGGGGCTGCCTTATATCGAAAGCAGCCGTTGGGGCGGTCTGCTGCTGAGCCTTCTTATCGCTTTGGTCGGGCTCTCTTTCGCTTTTCCTCTCGGGCTCCTGCTCGCTCTCGGACGGCGCTCGGATCTGCCTTTGATCAAAGCCTTCTCGGTGGCCTGGATCGAGCTCTGGCGCGGCGTGCCGCTTATCGTGGTGCTCTTCATGAGTTCGGTGATGATCCCGCTCCTCCTGCCGCCGGGGACGGAGATCGATAAATTGATCCGCGTCTTCATCGGCGTGATCTGCTTCTGCTCGGCTTATCTCGCTGAAGTGATACGCGCGGGGCTCAGAGGCGTTCCGAAGGGGCAAAACGAAGCCGCTCTCGCGCTCGGCCTGGGTCGCGCCCAGACCCTGTTCCTCGTAGTCCTGCCGCAGGCTTTGCGGGCGGTGATCCCGAGCCTCGTCAACACTTTCATCAGCACCTTCAAGGATACCAGCCTGGTCGTCGTCGTCGGCATGTTCGATTTCCTCGGGACGATACAGGCGGCGAACACCGACCCTTACTGGTTGGGTTATGCGACGGAAGGCTATATCTTCGCGGGCCTGGTGTATTGGTGCATCAGCTTTAGTTTGTCACGCTTCAGTTCACGCCTGGAAGGCAAGACATGACGGAAAAAACAGCCATCGCCATCAAGGACCTCGAGAAGTCCTACGGCACGTTCAAGGCCTTGAAGAAGGTCTCGCTCTCGGTCGAGTCCGGGAAGAAAGTGGTGATCTGCGGGCCCTCGGGCTCCGGGAAATCGACTTTCATCCGCTGCATCAACGGGCTCGAGGACTTCGATTCGGGCGAGATCAAGATCTGGGGCGAGAGGCTCCAGGCCAAGAACCTGCAGACCATCCGCAGCGAGCTCGGCATGGTCTTCCAGCAATTCAACCTCTTCCCGCATCTCACCGTGCTGGAGAACCTCTGCCTCGGGCCGATGTGGGTGAAGAAGGTTCCAGAGGCCGAGGCCGAGCAGAGGGCGCGTGAATTCCTCGAACGCGTTCGCATGATCGATCACGCGAGCAAATATCCGGGCGCGTTGTCCGGCGGTCAGCAGCAGAGGGTGGCGATCGCTCGCGCGCTCTGCATGAATCCCAAGGTCATGCTCTTCGATGAACCTACGTCCGCGCTCGATCCCGAGATGATCAAGGAGGTGCTCGACGTGATGCTGGAGCTCGCCCAGAGCGGCATGACGATGATCTGCGTGACCCACGAGATGGGTTTCGCGCGGCAGGCGGCGGACCGGGTCGTCTTCATGGACGGCGGGGAGATCCTCGAGGAAGATACGCCCGAGGGTTTCTTCGGCGAACCGAAGACCGAACGAGCTAAGGCGTTCCTCTCGCAGATCCTGCATCAGACATAAGGCGCAAGGCGTGGTAAAGGCGATCTTCCTGCTTATCCTCGGCATGCTGTCGATCCAGTTCGGGGCGACGGTCGCCA
>JASLCY010000389.1 GCA_030151925.1 Oligoflexus sp. | reverse complement strand
CCTATACGCAGAGCGCGATCCGCACCGCATATGATCAGGCCAGCGCGGGGCAGGCGCCTACCGCACGCTCGCACCTGCCGTCGGTCGCGGCGAGCGCTCCGCTGAGTCCTCTCAGCTACACCGGCGAATATCCCGCCGAGGCTTTTGCCCCTCTCGCCCGTCCGCTCGGTTTTTACCCTGTGCTTCCCGATAGCGCATGGATAGCCCGTCTTACCGGGACCGGCTTAAAAACGCTCCAGCTGCGCAACAAATCCTTGCAGGGTGATGCCCTTAAAGAGGAGATCCTCAAAGCCAAACAGCTCTGCGAGCAAAACGATATCGCCCTGTTCATCAACGATTACTGGCAACTGGCGATCGAATGCGGCGTATATGGCGTTCATCTCGGACAGGAAGATCTCGATGCTCTGTCCACCGCCGACCTTGCCGCCTTGCAGGGATCGGGCCTCAGGCTCGGCCTCAGTACGCACTCCCTCGAGGAAGCGGCTCGGGCCCTCGCTCTCGGCCCATCCTATATCGCCCTCGGCCCCGTCTTCGAAACGAGCTGTAAATCGATGCGTTTCGGTCCGCAGGGCCTCCCGCGGGTCGGGGATTGGGTTCGCCGTTTGCCGGAGGTTCCGATTTGCGCCATAGGCGGCCTTAAACGCGAACACGCCGCGGCCATCAGGGCTCAGGGTGCCACCGGTCTCGCCGTCATTTCAGATGTGACAGGCGCTCCCGATCCCGTGCAGCGCATGGCTGAATGGCTTAAAGCCTTTCCTTCCTAGGCGGCCTTCGTTATGTTAGCATCCCTTTCAATCGCGTCTCTGCCTCGGAAAGGATGACATCATGAGTTCGCCCCTTTTATCCCTCGTCAAATCCGGCACCAAACTGTGGCTCGACTCGATCGATCCCGATCTGGTGGCTTTGAGCAAAAGCCAGGGAGCGACAGGCGCGACGTCCAATCCCATCATCGTCGCGAACCTCGTGAAGTCGGGCAAGTTCGACAAGGACATCGCCGCGCTCAAAGCCAAGGGCCTCAAAGGCGAAGCTCTCGCATGGACGCTGACCGACCAGATCGTCTCCGCCGCTGAGAAAGTCTTCTTGCCGGTCTTCGAAGCCACGCACGGCAATGACGGTTATGTGAGTTTCGAAGTCGATCCCCTGATCGAAGATCCGACTGCGAACCTGCCGCATGCCCAGCGCGTAGCCCAATATATCGAACTCGGTAGAAAATGGGCCAAGGGCCACCCGAACCGCATGATCAAAGTCCCCGCGACGCCAGCGGGCATCGAGTCCCTCACGGAGCTCGTCGCGGCGGGAGTCAACCTCAACATCACGCTGATCTTCTCGGAGAGGCAGTACCTGGCGGCGCGCGACGCGGTCGTCAAGGGCCTCGATCGCCATCCCGACATCAAGAGCTTCAAGAGCGTCTACAGCATCTTCGTCTCGCGCCTCGACGTCTACACCGAGGACCACGTGAAGGGCCTCGGCGCCGCGGCCCAAGGCTGGGTCGGCATCGTCAACGCCAAACGCATCTGGAAGACGAACAAGGAATTCTGGGCGCGGAAAGGCCTGCCTCTCGAGCAGGAGATGATCTTCGCCAGCACCGGCACGAAAAAAGCCAGCGACGCGAAGTGGAAGTACGTCGCCGCTTTTGCCGGCAGCGATATCGAGACCAACCCGCCCGAGACCAACGAAGCGGTGGAAGCGAGCGGCCAGACCTTCGTTTCGCAAATCGCCGAGCTGCCCGCGAAGAGCGTCCTCGATGCGATCGACCAGCACGTTGACTTCGCCAGACTCGAGGACTTCCTGATGGCCGACGGCATCAAGAAATTCGCGGATCCGCAGAAGGCGCTGCTGCAGCTCTTCAACTAGAAGCTGCGCAGTTCAAACGAAATACGGTAGAATGAAAGTCTGTTCACAAAGGGAGAAGTCGTATGTTCGGAATAGGCCCCATGGAATTCCTGGTCATCGCGGTGGTGGCGGTGGTCTTCGTCGGACCCGATAAGCTCCCCGATCTCATCAAGAAATTCGGCCGGTTCTATGTGCAGGCGAAACGCCACGCGAACGAGGTGAAGAGCGGCTTCGACGAGGCGATCCACCAGGCCGAACGCGAACTCGAGCTCGAGCGCATCCGCGAACTGCAGAAGAAGCTCTCCCTCGCTTCCGTCACCGAGACCATCGACGCCGTGGTCACCGAAAGCACTTCGACTCCTCAGCCCGACCCGGGCCATACGCCCGACGGCCGTTTGATTGAACCGACGAGCACGACTCCATCGCAGACGACGACGCCGGCTTCAACCAGCGCGCTGCCGCCAGGGGAGCTGCAGGATCAATCCTCGCATGTCTACCACGAAGGGCATCTGCCGCCGCGCAACCATCCCGAGGGCGACCATGATCCCTTCGCGGAATTAGCCCTGAAAAACCATGACCTCGGTGCGAGCACCGAGGCCAAGCCTGAAGATAAAGATAAAAAGCCTACCTAAGCTCACTGACCGAGAGCGGTCTTCACGAACTGACCGATCTTCTGCTGACCTTGAAGGCTCGGGTGGAAACAATCGACCGCGAGATCTTCAGGGACCAACTGCCAGCTCAGTATCCCATCCACGAACGTCACGTTCGCGCCCGCGTTCTTGAGATCGGTCGCCGCTTGCTGGATGCCGGCGTTGATCTCGGTGATGCGCTGCTTCACGACGTTCGGATCGTCGTAGACGCGCGAGCAGAGTTTCTCGCGGAATTTGTGGCAAGTCAGCTCTTCTCCCGTCACGCCCTGCAGGGCCGGGCCGTAGGTAAAGTCGATCGCCGCGAGTTGATCGACCGGAGGAGCCGGCGCGATCACGATATGGGCGTCAGGCGCTTCGTCGTGGATCGCCTTGGTCTGGGATTTGAAGGTGTCGACTATCGTACTGGTCGCGTCTTCCGAACAGAAGTCGTTGCCGCCGAGCATCACGAAGATGTAATCGGGCTTCTTCTTGGCGACGTTCGCCTCGTCCTGCTGCCAACGCGCGAACATATGCTGGAGGTCGGGCGTGCGGCCGCCGAAGCGCGCGTAGCTGATCACGCCGACGTCCGCCGCGGCCGTGTTGCTCGAAGCGCCGAAGGTCGCCCTGAGGCCGTAAGCGTCTTTGGTCGTAGCAGCCGCCAGATCCGTGTTGGAGAGATCCTCTTGGAAGCTCGTCGCATTGTATTCC
>JASLCY010000369.1 GCA_030151925.1 Oligoflexus sp. | reverse complement strand
CAGCGCACGCACTATCTCTACGACGGCTCCCTGCCGAAGAAGAATACGCTCACGGCGAGCTCGGCCTACGTGAAGGTCGCGGAAGGCTGCCAGCACAATTGCTCGTTCTGCATCATCCCCGCGATCCGCGGCCAGCTCCGTTCGCGCCCGATCCCGAACGTGATCGCCGAGGCCGAGGCCCTGGCGAAGGACGGCGTGAAGGAGATCAACCTCATCGCGCAGGACCTCGCCGCCTACGGCCGCGACTGGGGCTCCTCCGATCTCCTCGAGCTCCTCAAGGGGCTCGTGCAGGTCGAGGGCATCGAGTGGATCCGCCTGCTCTACGTCTACCCCGAGAACATCAGCGACGAATTCATCGAGTTCTTCGCGAGCCATCCGAAGATCGTGAAGTACCTCGATATCCCCGTGCAGCATGCGAGCGACGCGCTGCTGAAGAAGATGAACCGCGACATCTCGCGCGACGGCCTCAAGGCGATCTTCCGCAAGCTCCGCGAACGCGTGCCCGGGATCGCGATCCGCACTTCGGTGATGGTCGGCTTCCCCGGCGAGACGCAGGAAGACTTCGAGGAGCTGCGCGACTTCATCGTCGAGCAGCGCTTCGACCATCTCGGTTGCTTCACTTATTCGCAGGAAGAAGGCACGGTCGCCGGCCGCATGAAGGACCAGATCGCGGAAGAGGTGAAGGTCGAGCGCCAGGCTGAGATCATGGCCTTGCAGCGCGAGATCTCAGCCGATCGCCTGATGGATTACGTGGGGCAGACCGTCGACGTGCTTATCAAAGGCCTGTCGGACGAATCCGATCTGCTGGCGGAAGGGCGCCTCTCGACGCAGGCCCCCGAAGTGGACGGCGTGGTTTATATCAATGACGGCGCTTATAAACCGGGGACGGTTCAGAAGGTGCTGATCACGGATTCGCACGACTACGATCTGGTCGGCCGCGTGATCGACGAGAACGAATCCCTCGTCCTCTCCTGAGAACGCTCAGAAACGCGCGAAAGTCCATTGGCCGATCGCGCCCTGCAGCTTGTAGCTCTTCGCCGGATCGAAGACGGGGCTGATCTTAACGGGCGAGGGGCTCGTATTTTCCAGCGCGTAGGCTTTGGCATCATCCATATTTGCCGCTACCGGCGTAAAGATCATATACGTGCCCATAAGGCTGCCGGCGATGAAGCCTATCGAAGCACCCACCGCGATATAACGCAGATTCTTGTCAGGCTTGGGCTGGAAGCTCAGCAGCGCGGCCCCGAAAGCGGCGCCGAAAGCGGCCCCGTAGCCGGAAGTGACGAAGAGATCCTGGAAACGCTCTTCCGTCGTGATCATCTGAGCATGGCAAGTGCTTGAAACTAAAAACGAAGTTGCAGCCAACGCCGCGGTAACAAAAGCGCGCTTCATAAGGGGTCACCTTTTCCTTTGGATTTTCTAAAGGAAGCAATAATCCTATTTTATCAAGCTGGACCGTTTTTGCCTAGAAGCGCCCAGAGTCCTGGATTCGATGGATAAAACGGCTGTGATCCCGCACCTTTTGCTAGGGGCTTAGGCATTGACAAGCCGGCAAGATTCTCCTATGCAACAGAACAAGGAATAGGTTAAGATACAGCCTCGAAGATGTACCTACCGTTACCCCAGTGTCTTTATTTAGTTTTTCAGCCTTTTAAAGTCGATATAACAAAAGCCAACCAATCTTAGTCACCCACCGTAAGAGAGCGAATCCAATGTCAGACGAGAAAAAGCCAGCACCTGTGACCCGTGCAAAGAAGGCTACTATTGCCAAAGTCGAAAAAGTTATCGACCAAGAGCAATTGGCCCCTGCGATCGAGCCACAGCAACCGATCATCCAAGCGAATTCCAACTCGCTCGGCGGAGGCGGCAGCAGCTCCAGCTCCGGTCAGCAAGCCGACATCAATTTGAAAGAGCTGAAAGAGCGTAAAATCTCCGATCTGAACAAGCTCGCGCGTGAGTTCGGCATCGAGGGATCGAGCAGCATGAGAAAGCAAGATCTCATCTTCGCTCTTCTCCAAGGCCAATCGGAACGCGGCGGCGTGATCTACGGCGAAGGCGTTCTCGAGACTCTTCCCGACGGTTTCGGCTTCCTTCGCGCCCCGGACTACAACTACCTTCCGGGTCCCGATGATATTTACGTATCCCCTTCGCAAATCCGTCGCTTCAACCTCAGGACCGGCGACACCGTTTCGGGGCAGATCCGTCCGCCGAAGGACAGCGAACGCTACTTCGCGCTCTTGAAAGTGGAATCCGTCAACGGCGCTTCGCCCGACGTCGGTTTCGATAAGATCCTCTTCGATAACCTTACGCCGCTCTACCCTATGGAAAAGTTCAAGATGGAAGTTAACGCCATCAACTATTCCACCCGTATCATCGACATCATGTGTCCGATCGGTAAGGGCCAGCGCGCTCTGATCGTCGCGCCTCCGCGGACCGGTAAGACCGTTCTGCTGCAGAACATCGCGCACTCGATCGAGAAGAACCATCCTGAAGCCATCCTCATCGTCCTCCTGATCGACGAACGTCCGGAAGAGGTTACGGATATGGAGCGTTCGGTCCGCGGCGAAGTGATTTCTTCGACCTTTGACGAACCCGCGCAACGCCACGTTCAGGTCGCCGAGATGGTTATCGAAAAAGCGAAGCGTCTCGTTGAGCACAAGAAGGACGTCGTCATCCTTCTCGACTCGATCACCCGTCTGGCCCGTGCGTACAACTCGGTTGTCCCGCCCTCCGGCAAGATCCTCTCGGGTGGTGTGGATTCCAACGCTTTGCACAAACCTAAGAGATTCTTTGGCGCAGCCCGTAATATTGAAGACGGCGGCTCTTTGACCATCATTGCGACGGCGCTTGTCGATACCGGCTCGCGTATGGACGAGGTTATCTTCGAAGAATTCAAAGGTACCGGTAACATGGAACTCGTTCTGGACCGCAAGCTGTCAGAGAAGCGCGTCTTCCCGGCCATGGACATCAACAAGTCCGGCACTCGAAAAGAAGAGTTGCTCTTGCCAAAAGACGTCCTGAACCGTATGTGGATATTGCGTAAATTGCTGCAACCGTTGAACACGGTCGATGCGATGGAGTTCCTGGTGAACAAACTCGAGAAAACTCAGACCAACGTCGAGTTCCTCGAATCGATGAACGGATAAATAAATAACCCGGCTCAGGGGATGACGCGATAGGCGCGTTATCTAGAGTCTGCGTCTCAGTTAAGGATAGGCCATGAAAGAGAAAATTCACCCCAACTATCAAAAAACGCTCGTACACTGCGCGTGCGGCAACAAGTTCGAAACCCGTTCGGTCAAGCCCGACATCGCGGTCGAGATCTGCAGCAGCTGCCACCCATTCTTCACCGGTAAAGTGAAGCTGATGGATACCGCAGGCCGTATCGAGAAGTTCAAGAAGAAGTACGCGAAAAGCTGAGCGCCTGAATTTACTCAACGATTGCCCAAATCCTTCTGTGCAAGGGTTTGGGCGTTGTTCTTTGTGGGATCAGCGGGGCCTTTATGTTCGAAAAGCTAGAGTCGATAGAATTGCGGTTTGGCGAGATCGACAGCCAGATGTCGCGCCAGGGATTGAGCAGCAAGGATATTACGCGCCTCTCGCGCGAACGCGCGGGTTATGCCGATATCGTCGAAGCTTATCAGCTGTATAAGAAGACGAAGTCGGAGCGCGACCAGGCGAGGTTCATGCTCAACGAAGAGAGCGATCCCGAGATGCGCGCGCTCGCGAAAGACGAGCTCGAGGTTCTCGAGGAGAAGGTGGTCGAGCTGGAGAAGCGCCTCCAGGTCCTCACGCTCCCCAAAGACCCGAACGACGACCGCAACGTGATGCTCGAGGTTCGCGCCGGTACGGGCGGCGAGGAGGCTTCCCTGTTCGCCGCCGATCTCATGCGCATGTACACGCGTTATTGCGAGACCCGCGGCTGGCGCGTGGAGCTCATGTCTTCCACCGAGTCGGCGACCGGCGGCTATCGCGAGGTGATCCTCCTCGTCAGCGGCGATCACGTCTACCAAAGGCTCAAGTTCGAGTCAGGGGTCCATCGCGTGCAGCGCGTCCCGGCTACGGAAGCGCAGGGGCGCATCCATACCAGCGCGTGCACGGTCGCGGTCCTGCCCGAAGTGGAGGACATCGACGAGGTCCATATCGATCCGAAGGATCTCGAGATCACCCTCTGCCGCTCGTCGGGCGCCGGCGGCCAGCACGTGAACACCACCGACTCCGCTGTGCGTATTCTGCACAAACCCACCGGCGTGGTGGTCGAGTGCCAGGACGAACGCTCGCAGATCAAGAACAAGGAAAAAGCCCTTAAAGTGCTGAGCTCGCGGCTCCTGGAGCGCGCGCAGCGCGAGCAGCAGGAGGCGATCAGCGCCGACCGGAAAAGCCAGGTGGGCAGCGGCGATCGCAGCGAGCGCATCCGCACCTACAATTTCCCACAAGGCCGCTTGACGGATCATCGAATCAACCTCACTATCTATAAACTGGGAGCGGTCATGGAAGGCGATCTCGACGAAGTCCTCGACGGGCTCGCGACCGCGCACCAAACGGAGCTCCTGAAGAGTGAGTTGGAGAAAACGCAGGGGCTTTGATGGCTATGGCTGGCGAAATCTGGACGATAAAAGACGTGCTTTCTTGGTCGATCGGATTTCTGGAGAGATCGGGGTCGGAGACTCCGCGCCTCGATGCTGAGCTCCTGCTCTGCGAAGCCCTGAGCTGCCGTCGCCTCGACCTCTACCTCGAATACGCGAAGCCTCTCGAGCAGGTCGAACGCAATCGCTACAAGGACATGATCCGCCGCCGCGCCCAGGGCGAGCCCGTGGCTTATATCACCGGGCGGCGCGACTTCTTCGGCCTGACCTTCGACGTCTCGCCGGCGACCCTCATCCCGCGGCCCGAAACCGAGCACCTGATCGAAACCGTCCTCCAGCAGAACCCCAAGGGCGAAACCCTGCACGTCCTCGATATCGGGACCGGCACGGGCTGCCTCGCCCTCACCCTCAAGCGCCAGCGCCCTGAATGGCTGCTCGAAGCCTGGGACGTGAGTCCCGAAGCCCTGCTGGTCGCGGCGTCCAATGCCGCGAAGCTCGGGTTGGAGGCGGAGCTCAGAGAGGTCGATGCCCTGAGGCCCGAGACTTGGGACACGAACCGTCAAAAATTTGACGTCATCGTCTCGAACCCGCCCTACATAGCGGCGAGCGAAAAGGATGTGATGTCCCGCTCGGCGCTCCAATTCGAGCCGCACGGCGCGCTCTTCGCGCAGGACGACGGCTTCGCGTTCTATCGGACCTTCGCGAGGTTTTTGCCACGTATCCTCAGGGAAAAAGGCAAAGTTTACCTAGAAATCGGCTTTAGGCAGCGAACTGCTGTATTCTCGATACTAGAAGATGCGGGTTGGAGCGATCTTGAGTGCATCAAGGATCTCTCGGGTCACGACCGCATCGTCGTCGCAAGAGCACCCTAGCTATGCCGAGGCCTTGGTGTCGGAAACTCCAAAGAAAATCTATGATTGGGTCGCCTTCAGGCAACTCGCGCGCATCGTCGCCCTGATCTTCCTCGGGGTCGTGCTGGTGGCCGTCCTCTATCGCCCCGTCCTGCTCGGCGTCATGGCCAGCCTCATCATCGCCTATATCACCACGCCTATCGTCGACAGCATCTGCGAACGCTCGCCTTTCAAGCGCAAGAAGACGATAGCCCTCCTGATCGTCTTCACCGTCCTGCTGCTCAGCACCCTGGGCGTGCTCGTGCTGCCCTTCATCTACGAAGAGACGCTCCACATCATGCGGATGGTTCCCGACGCGATCTCCTACTTCGAAACGCTCCTAAAGCCCCTCGCCGTGAAGCTCGCGAACACCGAGCTCGTGCCGGAGGAAGCGGTGCGCGCGGGCCTCAGGCGCCTTCGCCAGCTCCCGGGCATGCTCGCCGAAGCCGATACGATGCAATCGCTGTTCATGCGTACGCCGGTCCTCATCGAGCTGTTCTTCAACATCGTGATGATCCCGGCCTTCACCTATTTCTTCCTGGCCGAGATCGATACGATCTACGCCCTGATCAAACGCTGCGTGCCGACCGACCTGCAGCCGCTTGGCGTGACCTTCTTCCAAAAGGTGAACACGATGCTGAGGGCCGTGGTCAAAGGCCAGTTCATCATCGCCTTCCTGCTCAGCATACTCTACATGATAGGCTTTACGATCATCGGCGTGCCGTCCGGGGTCGCGATCGGCGCCCTCGCCGGGATTTGCCGCATCGTGCCCTATCTCGACATCTTCGTCGGGCTCTTCCTCTGTTCGATCGTCATCCTCACCCAGGGCTCGGGGCTCGCCGTCTTCCTCGGGGCCGTGGTCGTGATCGGCGTCGTGCAGACCGTGGACGGCATGATCGTCACGCCGCGCATCATCGGCGACAGGGCTGGTCTCCATCCCATCATCGTCATCGCCTCGGTTTACGCCTTCGGCAGCCAATTCGGTTTGCTCGGAGTCTTGCTC
>JASLCY010000414.1 GCA_030151925.1 Oligoflexus sp. | reverse complement strand
GTTCCTTCGAAGAGAAGGAGCTTGGGGAAGAGATAAGGCGCTACATTGAGCGACCCGCATGTTCTTGGATGGCTTTCAGCAAGACCCCTTTGTCTATGGGTTTCGTCAAATGGGCATTGCAACCGGCCTGAAACGACCGTGTTTTCTCTTCGGGCAGGGCATGGGCCGTGAGGGCGAGGATGGGGATATCATAGCCGCGGCCCCGCAACGTGCTGGTGGCCTCAAGGCCGTCCATGCCAGGCATTTGAATGTCCATGAGGATGAGGTCGAAGATCTGGCTCGTCACCTGATCCAGGACTTCATAACCGTTTGTGGCGTGCACGACTTCGGCTTTGGCCTTGGTTAAAATCCGCGAAACAACCGCGGCCCCATCCGGCGAGTCCTCGGCCAACAAGACTTTGAGCCCTTCGAGCGAGAGGGGTTGGCAGGGCCGGGTCAAAGGACGGCTGCTCGGAGGCTCCCTCTGCAGCCTTATCGTTAGGGCAAAACAACTGCCTACACCCGGCGCGGTTCGAACCAGCATAAGATCGCCTCCCAGCGCCTGGGCCAGACGTTTGGAGACGAGGAGGCCGAGCCCCGAATAGGCCGTCGCCTTCAAAGGCTTCGGCTCCCGATCGAAAGGCGCGAAGAGCCGCGA
Source organism: Oligoflexus sp. (assembly GCA_030151925.1). Classification (GTDB taxonomy): domain Bacteria; phylum Bdellovibrionota_B; class Oligoflexia; order Oligoflexales; family Oligoflexaceae; genus Oligoflexus. The sequence goes on along the minus strand of JASLCY010000414.1, from coordinate 3,512 downwards.
CGCGTATTCGGGATCGAGGCCTATGCCCGTGTCCTCGACTTCGATGCGCAGCGAGGGCTCGAAGAAATAGGGCGAGGTCTGCACGCGAATGGTGATCGTGCCGCGCACCGTGAACTTGATCGCGTTGTCGATCAGGTTCGTGAGGATCTGCTTCACGCGCGTCGGATCCATCTGCACGAACAGCGGCACGGTCTGGGAGATCTCGACCTCGATCGCGAGGTCCTTGCTCGCGGCGGTCGCCTGCAGGGAGGCCACGACCTGCTCGATCAGGCTCGCGGGCGAGGTCGGCATCTCCTCGAGCATGATCTTGCCGGCCTCGCATTTGGAGAGGTCGAGGATGTCGTCGATGATGTGCAGCAGGTGATGGCCGTTCACGCGGATGCGCTCGAGGAGCTTCCGGCCCTCGGGCCGCTCGTCCTCGAGGTTGTCCTGGAGAAGGTGCGTGAAGCCGAGTATGGCGTTGAGAGGCGAGCGGATCTCGTGCGACATCTGCGAGAGGAAACGCGATTTCGCCTCGTCCGCGAGCTCGGCGATGCGCTTCGCCTCCTCCTTCTCCATGATCGCGACCTTCTGTTCGGTCACGTCCACGCAGATGCCATCGAACTGGTGGGGGATGCCTTCCTTATAGAAGACCCAGCCGTTGGTGCGAATCCACTTCATGCGGTTCGGATCGTCCGGATGCAGCGTGCGGAGCTCGATCTCGTAGACCTTCCGGCCTTCGAGCGCCTTGAGGTAATATTCGTTGACCGCGATGATGTCGTCCTGGTGGATATTGGAACGCACGTTCTCCGCATCGATCGGATCTTCGGCGCCGAGCCAGAAGTGCTTTTTGCATTCGTCCGTCCAGATCTGCTTGTTGAGGACCAGGTTGTGGTGCCAGAGGCCTATGCCGGTGGCCTTGGCGATGCGCCCGAGCCGGGCGTGGTTCGCTTCGAGCTCGAGTTTGTTGGTCTCGAGCGTGGCCAGCATGCGGATCGTATCCTCCTGCCTGGCTTCGATCTGCTCGCGCAGGTCCCGTTCGTGCTCGAGATGCCTTTCGCTCTCCCACAGGAGCCTCTTCACGCGGCGGCGGTAGCTTCGCGAGACGGAGCCGACGTAGGTGAAGACGAAACCCACCAGGACGAAGATCACGATCCGCAGGAACGTGCTCACCTCCACGATCGCGAGAGGCCCGTGCTTCGGAGTGAAGAAGAGCGTGTGGCTGACGTAAAGCGAGAAGAGGGTGGTGCCGATGCCGGCGAAGGTCCCGTACACCAGCGAGGTGACGAGGATGGCGACGAGATAGAGCGTCAAGGGCATGGAGTCCGCGAGGTACGGAATGAGCAGGAGCCGCAACTGCGTAATCGCAGCGATCGATACGCTACACACAATGATGCCCGAGATGATTCTTTGCCATCGTATGCTCATGATTATTTTTCGCATGGGTCGTCCGCTCATGCAAGGTTTGTTGACAACGCCCCGGTTTTCTCCTAAGAATTGTGAGTCAATCAGACTACTTACGGACTATGAGAAAGCGTGGATCCCACACTTGTTAAAATCTATTTCGACGGCGGCTCGCGCGGGAATCCCGGTCCTGCGGCGGGCGCGGCTTTCATGGATTTCGATGGCGGCAAAAGTAAATCCTGTTTCCTGCCGTCGGCGACCAATAATGAAGCAGAGTACCGAGGGCTGATCCTCGGCATAGAGCTCGCGAGGGAATGCGGGCTCGACCGCGTCCTGTTCCTCGGCGACAGCCGGCTGGTCGTCATGCAGATCCGCGGCGAATGGCAGGTGAAGAGCGCGACGCTCGCCGTCCTGCACGCGGAGGCGAAAGCCGCCCTGAAGGGAGTGCCGCGCTGGACTATCGATTGGATCCCGCGCGAGAAGAATTCGATCGCGGACGGCCTCGCGAACGCGGCGATGGATTCTTATGCCGGCCTGGAGCCGATCCTTCCGGAAGCTGCGCTCAAAGTCCCGGCGAGCAAACCCGAACCGCCGGCGCCGACGGCCGGCGAAGCGGGACCGCGCGCTGATATCCAGGCGGTGAACGCTCTGGGGGCCAAGGCTTCCTTCAAGGACCTGACGCGCCTCAAAGTCGGCGGCCTCGACGGTCATTCGCGAGCGTCGATGCTCGAATTGCAGCAGAGATTCCCGGACTTCGAACGCTTGCAGCTGATGCTGGACCAAAGGCTCGATCAGACTCCCGCTCTGCAAGGCACCGCGGCGAAAGATCGCGAGAAGCTGCTCATCAACGTTTTGCGCTGGATGGCTCGCGGTCTGCTTCCTGAACTCTCCGTGAAGAAAGCGGTCTTCGACCTCGAGCTCCAGCAGAATTTTCGTAAGGGTAAAAGCTGATTCCTCCGCGCTGTAGTGAGGAGGAGACGGACAAAAGGCCGCAGCATAGGAGAGCCTTCTAAGTTCTGGCACTTCTGGGTTTCAGTGCTTATAATAGGGTCAAACGGAGGCCATTATGCGTACTTTCATGATACCCGCAGCCCTGACCCTTGCTCTGGCCACGATCGGCTGCAAGACGACGAACACCAAGGAAAATCCTGTCACGTCCGACACGATGCAGCTGCGCGCCGGCGCCTTGCCCAAGCTCACCTGCCCCGCGAATACCGAACCTTATTCCTTCACGATGACGACGGTCGGCGGCGCCCTGCCTTCGCTCGATCAATTGAAGCTGCCGGCTCCCAAGGATCCGGGCAGCGAACAACCTTCCGTCGTGCGCCCCGACAGCCTCGATAACATCCGTCTCGATCTGTGCGTGGCGGGGGATCACGTCCAACTGCAACGCATCTTCCAGGTCCGCGATCACGTCCGCATCCTGAACGTCTCGCAGGATGCGCGCGTCGTCGGCCTGAACGAACTCTTCTTCGATCAGAACTACGATAAACTCGAGATCGTCGTGCCCTTCGATCAGACGAAGGGCTCGAAGCCCGGCGAAGATAAAGTCCTGATCATCAAAGGCAACGGGGCGACCGACGCCGCCGCGGTCGCGACCGGCACGGCCGTCGCCGGGCAGATCTATCTCTCGCAGGAGGATCCTGTCGTCTTCGGCACGATCGAACGCGAACAGAGCGACGTCGCCACGCCCTGAAACACCGGAGCCGAACAGAGATGAAAAAGCGCTCGATGCCTTAGGCACAAGGGCTTTTTGATCTGGAACGAATGGACGAGATCAGTTGATCGTCTTGAGGGCGGCTTCGAGGTTCGCGCGTCCTTCGCCCTCGAAAGCATCCGGGTAAGCTGAATGGATGGCTTTCTGCGCGCCGGTATAAGCCGTATCGAGCCTTGAGATAGCCGCCGAGTTCAGGGTCACTGTTTTAGCGACGCCGGTCGAGTTATGGCAGGTCGAGCAGGTGCCGTTGATGATAGCGAGGCCCGCGGTAGCGTCGCCCGTCGTCGTGTTGTTATCCGTGCCGCCGCCGTCGGTGTTCGTATTGTCGGTATTCGTCGTCGTGTCGGAATCCGCGGTCCCTTGGTTCGCAAGATAATCCTGCGCCACGCTCTTGTCACCGCCGCAGGCCGTG
>JASLCY010000359.1 GCA_030151925.1 Oligoflexus sp. | reverse complement strand
AGCTCGCGCTGGCCGCGGCCGATCGGAACCATCGCGTCGATGGCTTTCAGACCTGTTTGCAGCGGCTCGTGCACCGACTTACGGGTGATAATGCCGGGAGCCTTCACTTCGAGGATGCCGCGTTCGGCACCTTTGAGCGGGCCCTGGCCGTCGATAGGCTCACCGAGGGCGTTCACGACGCGGCCGATCAAAGCGGGCCCGATCGGAACCGAGTTGATCTCGCGAGTACGCTTCACGGTTTCGCCTTCTTTGATGCCTTCGGTCGAACCGAGGACCGCGACGCCGACGTTGCCTTCTTCGAGGTTCAACACTACGCCGCGCACGCCGTTTTCAAACGATACGAGTTCGCCCGATTGCACCTTGTCGAGTCCGTAGACGCGAGCAATACCGTCACCCACGGAGAGGACGGTACCGGTTTCTTCGAGTTCAACCTTGCGGTCGAAGTTCTTAATGCGTTCGCTTATGATTTTACTGACTTCTTCGACACGGATCTTTTCCATGGTGGTCACGAACTCCTTAGCTGACTGCAAACTTGGTCATATTATCGAGTTTAGTTTTGAGGCTCATATCAATCTGGCTATTGTCGATCTTGACGACAAAACCGCCGAGTATGCTCTTATCGACTTTCGTCTCAAGCTTCACTTTCTTGCCGAGCATGGCTTCCAGCTTGGCTTTGATCTGATCGATCTCACCGGCGTCGAGCGTCACCGCCGACGTCACGGTCGCCTCGACCAGCCCTTGGGCCTCGAGCAGCGAAGTGTGGAAGGACTGCTTGATCTCCGGAATGATGGAGACGCGGCGCGCGTCCACCAAGACTTTGAGGAACTGCTTGAAGATCTCGGCCACGCCGAGCTGAGTTCCCACGTTGGCGAAGACGGCGTTCACGATCTCGGTGTTGACCACTGGGCTCGCGATGATCTTCTTGATTTCCTTATTCTCCAAAAGATCAACGATAGCGGAGAGTTGCTCGTCGATTTTCGTTTGGAGCGCGATGTCGCCTTTGGTGAGCTGCATCAGAGAGGAGGCGTAGCGTTTGGAGATTTGTTCTGCGCTCATGCGTTCAGCCCTTCACCTGCGAAAGCGTGCTGAGGCCTTGCTTCACGATCTGATGCTGCGTGGCATCGTTGAGCGTGCGCGACAGCTCTTCAGCGGTCTTTTGTTTAACTTGAGCGAGAATATCGCGACGGATCGCCTCTTTTGCTTCCGCGACTTCGGCTTCCGCAATACGCTTCGCTTCTTTTTTCAGGTGCTCGGCGAGGCTCTCGGCGCCGGCGAGGATCGCCTTGGCTTCGGCTTCGGCGGACGCCTTCGTTTCGCTGCGGAGTTTAGCCATTTCACCGTCGAGGGCCTTGAGGCGCGCATCGAGTTCGCGATGCTTGCGATCGGCTTCTTCTTTGGCGAGGTTGGCTTTTTCCATGAGCGCGACATAACTCGCGCGTTTGCCGGCGAGGGCATTCTTCAGAGGTTTCTTCAGGAGCCATACAGCCGCCGCGAGGAAGATCACGAGGTTGATGTAGGGGAAGAGGAAACTGTTAAAAAATTCAAAATTTTCCAATCGATACCTCGACTTAGGGGGACACCCAGCGCTTAGGCCGGAACGATTTTCTGGACGAATTCACGAGTGAGCTGCTCAACGAGGGCCGGGACGCGGGCGCGCTCGGCGTCGAGCTCCTTCTTCAGCTCGGAGCGGAGGCGTTCGATCGTGCTCGAGGCTTCGGTCGAGGCCGCATGCACGAGCTCGTCGCGTTTCGCTTTCGCCTGCTCGACGGTCTGCTTCGAGACGGTGCGGCTTTCGTCGACGACCTGCACGAGGCGCGATTGAATCTGCTCGGCGGCTTTTTGGTTTTCCAACTCGAGATGTTCGGCTTGGCTTTGGTTGCCTTCGGTCATCTGCTTACGCTTTTCGCTTACGCTGATGTAAGGCTCGAGCAGCATTTTCTTCACGACAAAAAAGTTAACAAGGAAAACACCCGCCTCAATGACCATTACTGTTGGGTTGGGAGTCAAATTGAGCGTGGACATCTTTAGATAGACCTCTCTTGGGATGAGGGCAAAATGTGTTCATAGCAAAGGCCCACATAATTAACTTATTGTGGGCCCTTTCTCAAGGCATGATTTGGTAAATGGAAGTTTTTAAATCTGCGTGATTTTGCGGGGAAAAAACGCAACTCGTGGTTAAAATGCTCCGCCACCAATGAGGTGAAGAAGACGCTCCAGCTCCGCCGGAGAGAAGAATGAAATTTCAATTTTGCCGCGGCTGCCAGTGCCCTGTAAGCGAACTTTCGTCCGCAAGTGTGAGCGCAAAGTGTCCGCGAGATAGTCTAAATCGGCTGAGACCGCCTTCCCTTCTCCGTCGTTATCGCCAGCTTCTGCGCCCTGCCGCTTCATTCTTTTGACCAGTTGCTCCGTCTGGCGAACGCTCAGCTTTTTACCCAATACAATATCGCGCGCCTGAAGCATGAGACCACGATCTTCAAGCGAAAGAATGGCACGACCATGACCCATCGTGAGTTTGTCGTTCATCAGATCGTCCTGGAGCTCCTGCGGCAGGGTCAGGATACGCAGCAGGTTGGAGATGGTCGCCCGGTCTTTACCGACCTTACGCGCGCAGTCGTCCTGAGTGAGGCCATAGTCTTTTATGAGCATGGCATAGGCCTCGGCTTCCTCGATGACGTTGAGGTTCGCGCGCTGCACGTTTTCGATGATCGCGATGCGGAGCATCTCCTCGGGCGTGACCTCTTTCACGATCACCGGGATCTTCTCAAAACCCGCGAGCTGGGAGGCCCGCCAGCGCCGTTCACCCGCGATGATCATGTAGCCGTCGTCATCCTTCGACACGACGATCGGCTGGATGACCCCGTCCTGCTTCAGGCTCTGCGCGAGCGACTGCAGGTCGGCATCCCGAAAGAGCTTACGCGGCTGCTTGGGGTTGGGATGGACCCGCGCGATATCGAGCTCGAGGATGCTGTTCAGGGCGGCGGCCGCGTAACGCTCCGCAGCGGAAGCGGCTTCGTCCTTATCGAGTCCAAGGAGGGCGCCGAGGCCTTTGCCCAGGGCTTCGCGTTTCGGAGCGGGAGTCTTGCCGTTTGGCTTGTTATCGGACATCGTCTTCTATCTTTCTGAACGAGTGGTCGAATGTTAGTGCTGAAGGCCGGCGTTCGCGCGCTGCGGGGACGGGCGGTAACGGGCGAGGAGCTCCTGGGAGAACTCCCAGTAGGCCTGCGAACCGCTTGATCCTTTGTCATACATGATGGCAGGCATTCCGTGAGAAGGCGCTTCAGAAAGTTTCACGTTCCGCGGGATGACGGTCTTAAACACATCATCAGGGAAGTGCTCGCGGATCTGGGCTTCGACCTGCCCCGAAAGATTGTTCCGTTTATCGAACATCGTGAGCAGGATCCCTTCCCGTTCCAGGGCCGGGTTCAGGCGTTTTTTGATCAGGCCGGTAGTCTTCACGAGCTGGGAGAGGCCTTCCATCGCGTAGTACTCGGACTGAAGCGGGATCAGGACCGAGTCGGCCGCGGTCAGAGCGTTGACCGTCATGAGCCCGAGGGTCGGGGGCGTATCGATGATAATGAAGTCGAAGCGCTCCAGGACGGGCTCGAGGGCCTCCTTAAGGCGAGTCTCGCGGCCGAACATCGAGACGAGCTCCAGTTCGGCGCCGGCGAGGTCTTGTTTCGCCGGGGCGAAGCTCAGGCCAGGGACCTTGGTCGAAAGGATGATCTGCTCGATAGGCAGCTCAGCGACCAGCACCTGATAGATACTATGTTTGAATTGTTCGGGATAAACGCCCAGCCCACTGCCAGCGTTCGCCTGGGGGTCGAGGTCTATCAGCAGCACCTGCTCCCCGCTCTTGGCGAGACAGCTTGCGAGATTGACCGACGTAGTGGTTTTTCCCACTCCCCCCTTTTGATTGGAAACAGCAATCACCCGCGCCATATATAGCCTTCTTTGTCAGTCACCGATCAGCATTCGAAACTGCAATTAAATATCACAGCCCTGAGTGATGTTTCACGTGAAACATAAATCCAGGTCTCAATTTTGAAGATTCGCATCACTTGGCGCGCCATAGGGATCGAAAAATAGGAGATACCTGGGGACTATTCCTCACGTTTTGGATGTTCCACGTGGAACATTGGGAGCCCGTTTCACGCCTGAGTGTTCCACGTGGAACATTGCCCCTCCCCAGCACTGGATGTTTCACGTGGAACATCGGAGCCTCTGTTTCACACCTTAGTGTTCCACGTGGAACGTCCATTTCCCAATTTCTATTAAAATGTTCCACGTGGAACATTGCCAAGCACTTTTCCTGCGTAAACGTTTCACGTGGAACATCGCAGATCTACCGGTAGCCCTTAACGTTCCACGTGGAACTTCGAGATCACGTTTTACACTCCCAGTGTTCCACGTGGAACGTTCCAGCTCCTAAGCTCAGACTTGTGAAAAGATATGGCTTCTCGAATGAATTTTACAATCTGTCCAACAGAACTATAGGAAAGGAGGCTAAAGCGGAGCCTGGAGGTGAAAAAAGGAAGGTAATGGCCGCGATGAAAGACAAAGGAGAGAAACAGGTCCTCTCAAAAAGTCTCTTTCTTAACAAAACCCGATCTTGAGGGACAGAATTCTCACTCCCTGCCTAGAGAACTCCTGAAAATCTTGCCCTAGACCTGAATATCCAGCTCTACAGGAATAAAAAATAGCGAGAGGATTCTAAAATCATAGGGTTTTGAAGAGTCTAGTTTCAGATTTGACTCTGTAAGGTCTAAAAACACATCATTTTAAAATGTAAAAGTATCCAAACGACTCGTCAGGAGCCTAAAGAACTCAGAATGATAGGTTCTTGCGCTGGTCTATGATTCATTTGCTGAGAACAGGTAAGGATACAGAGCCTTCCGCCCCATATACTTCTCCATTCTCCTTCTAACAACTCTCTCCCGCTTTAGAGTTAATCCCTCTAAAGATAAAAGCGCATCTTTTCTATAGTCTAGATCTCTTCACCCTCGAGGAGATCTTTGAAAAGACCAAATTCATAGAGTTCTCTATGAATTTCGCAGCACGATAAGCTCATCACACCGCTGAACAGCTCTCTTGAGGTGATTCGTCTAGAATTTTCTAAGGCCTGGATACTGGGATTTTGGAGCAGAGGATTATGGGGAAGAGTTTCCTGCAGGTCCCTGAGAAGGCAGAAAAAAGGCAAGAAAAAGGCCGATGTTCCACGTGAAACATCGGCTCCTAATAAGTCAAATTAGCTTATTAGACTTTTTGGGAAAGAAGGAATGCAACGATGAAGCCCATGATCGCTTGGAACTCGATAAGAGCGAGGGCGATGATCATCGGGGTGAAAACTTTGTCCGCAGCTGTTGGGTTGCGAGCGATGCCCGAGACAGCCGAACCAGCAGCTTTACCTTGACACATGTTACTACCGAGAGCGGCGAGTCCGATCGCGAGGCCAGAACCGATAGCGATGAGGCCGCCGTGGGTTAC
>JASLCY010000352.1 GCA_030151925.1 Oligoflexus sp. | reverse complement strand
CGAGATGGAGCTGGGTGACCGTCCTCGGTCCGAGCAGCGTTTTGAGACGTTGCAGCTCTATAGCCAGGCCATCCAGCAGGGAACGACGGAAACGCGCTGAATCAGGGCTCGATCTTTTCACGATGGATTTGTGGCAGCCGCAGTAGTAGCAGAGGCTCTCGCAAAACGGGATATGCACGTAGAGCGAGATATGTTTGCCCGGGCAAGCCGCGTATTCCGCCCTGACCGCCTCGGCGCTCGGCGATGCTGCCCAGAGCGGCGCCGCCGGATACGAGGTATGACGCGGAAGGTTGAGCTTCGCGTAACGGAGATAAGTCGCGCGTTCCGAGTCCGTGAGATCACCCTGCATGGAGTCGCCTCTCAGTAAGCCAGTTGTTTGAGTTCTTTCAGTTTCTGTTTCTCTTCGTCCGGAAGATGCGTGCCGCTGCTGCCGCTGAAGAGGAACAGCGTGGATTCCTCGTAGAGGCGGTAGGCTTCGCGAGCCAGGGGGCCTTTGGGCTGCAGGCGGATCGCGGCCGCGAAATCTTCGCGGGAATGCTCGGGGAACACCTGGTTATCCGTCGCGAGCCCGCAGCGGCCGAGGAGCAGGTAGGCTTCCGTCCTGTCGGCCACCGGCCTCTTCTTGTCATCGATCACGGCCACGAGACGTTTCGAGGCGAGGATCGCTTCGATCAGCGGAGGACGCGCGTTCGCGGCGGCGCTTTTCGCCGTCAGCAGCTTGCGGGCGAAAGCCATATCGTCCAGGCTGCCTTGCGCCGGCAGATCCTTGAGCGTCTTGAGCCAGCCCGCGACTTCGTTCTTGATGAGAGCGGGATGCGGCAGCTTCTGGAATCTCTCGAACGTCTTGATGGTGCGCTCGGGCTCATTGCGGACCCTGAGGGCTATCACGAGATACTCGAGCATGGGATCCATCTCGAGGAGGCGTTCGTTATCCGCGTCCGGGCTGACGAGCCAAGACTCATAACGGTCCAGGGCTTGGTCGAAGCGTCTCGAGAGGGCGAGGAAACGCGCCTGGGCGAGAGGTTCGAGCCTTTGCAGGTCCAGCTTCTGATCGAAATCCTGGGTGAACTTGGAATCCTGGCTGCTGGTCCGGCTCAAATGGCAATTGAAGCAGCTCGAGACCACGTCGGTCATGAAGAACTTCGCTTCTTTGAAATGCGCGGCCTTGTATTGGAGGGAGGCTGCTCGCGCCGCTTCCGCCAGCTCCTTGGCTTCGAAGGCATGGTCGGCGTCGGTCTTGACCGCCAGGGCCTCGATCGCGGCCGCTTCATCGCTCAGCACCTGATAGAAGTTGTTGAGCGCTTCGCGTTCCGGCTGCTTCTTATTATCGCTGCCCTGGAGAGTATCGTTCAGGATCGCCGTGAGAGAGCGGTAGACGAGCTGCATATGGGGTTTATAAGCGGCGTAGGCATCCGGCTGCGGCTGGCCTTGAGCTGCCGCGAGATTGCTGCCGAGACCATAGACCATGCATGCCACGAGACCCAAACGGTTTTGCCAATTCATAGAAGCTCCCCTCGATTACGAATGAGGGCTATCTAGCAATCTCCGTGCCTGGCCTTAGGGGGAAGAAGTTCAGCCGTTCGAAGGAATGCGCGCGTGAAATCGCGCACGCCTGCGGCAAGTGCTCGGCAAATCCGCAAACTCTGCGGCAGTTGACTCATTCAGCGGGGAAATAGGGCTGGCCTGCATCTTGCTGGTAAAGCGGGGAGGAGGTGCCCCGTGAAAGCTCATAGCCGTGAAAATGACAAATATCGCATCCTTATCGTCGAGGACGAGGAGTTGCTCGGATGGTGTCTGGGCTTTGAGCTCGAACATAGAGGCTTCGAAGTTCGGAGAGTGGACAAGCTGGACGAGGCCCTGGGCGCTTTCGAGGAGTTCAAGGCCGACCTCTGCGTCTACGACCAGATGTTTCCGAGCGGAACGAGCCTCGAGGTCCTGCGGCATTGCCACAGCATGCGGCCCGACGTCCCGGCGATCCTGATAACGGCCTACACTCCGCCCACCGAGGAGGAGATGCGGGGCTCGGGCATCCACCTCTGCCTCCGCAAGCCCTTCGCCCTGGAGGCGCTCATCGACGCCATAGCCCAGGTGAGAGAGCCCTTAAGTCTCGTGGCGCTGGGGAAGTGAAATCACGAAACGGGTATGCTCGGAGCCGGTATCGAGGCGAACGCTGCCCTGATGGTTCTCGGCGATCGACTGCGCGATGCTGAGCCCGAGACCGGTGCCGTGGCCGACCGGCTTCGTCGTGAAAAACGGGTTGAAGATAGCGTCCCGCACCTCGGCCGGGATCCCGCGGCCGCTGTCGGTGATGGCGATGTCGATGAAGGCGTCCCGCTCGCTGAGGTCGATGCGGATCCAGCGTTCGGCGAGATTCTCCACGGCGTCGCAGGAATTGAGGATGAAGATCACGAACAGCTGCGAGATCTCGGTCGCGCGGCACTCCAGGACCAGATAGGGATTGGAGGTGCTGACCCGCAGATCGATGCTGGCCCGTTTGAGGCGGTGGGCGCAGCTTTCCACCATCTGGTTGACCAGCAGGTAAGGATTCTCGAGCTGGAAGGGGTCGCGCGAGCCGTCGCGCGCGTAGGTGAGCATGCCGCGCAGGATCTCGCGTATGCGGTTCGCGTCGCGCTTCACCTGCGGAATCATCTTGGTGAAGAGCGTGAGGTTGAGGTCGCCCCTTTCGTGCTGCAGCTCGATGATGTCGAGCCAGGCGTTGATCGAGGCGATGGGATTGCCGAGCTCGTGGGCTATGCCGGCCGCGAGGCGGCCGAGGCTGGCCATCTTCTCGGCGTGCATGGCGCGGACCTGCTCGAGCTCGAGGCTCTCCTGGATCGATTTCTTCTCGGTGATGTCGTTGCGGATCGCGATGTATTGGTAGGGGCGGCCCTTATCGTTCAAAAAAGGGACGATCGTGGTATCGACCCAATAGAACGAACCGTCCTTGGCCTTGTTCTTGATTTCCCCTTTCCAGGCCCGGCCGCTGGAAATCGTCGACCAGATCTCTTTGAAGAATTCCGGCCCGTGATAACCGCTCTTGACGACCGCGTGGGTCTTGCCGATGAGCTCGTGCCTTTCGTAGCCCGATATGCGGCAGAAGATGTCGTTCACATACTGGATGACGCCCGCTTTATCGGTGACAGCGACGATGGAGGATTCGTCGAGCGCCATCTTCTGGTCCTCGATCAACTTATGCGAGATGCGCAGCTCCGATTCGAGCTTGAGGCGGTCCTGCACGGGAAAGCTGGAGCCGAGGAGGGCATAACCGCGAAAAACGCTCGCGGCGTCGTAGATCGGGACGAACCTCCAGTTGCTGCTCTCCTTCTCGATGTCCAGCAGCTCGACGTTCACCGCATCCGGGGACGCTTCCGCCAGCGCCAGCCAACGCTGGAAGACGGGATAATCGCCTTCCAGCAGGCTCGCGACCTGTTCGGCATTGGCCTGGCCCTTGAGCAGGTGGGCGAAGTGCGAACTCGCGCTGACCAGTCGCTGGCGAGCGTCGAACAGGAGGATCTGCTGGTCGACGGCATGCAGGATCGCTTCCGTAGCATAGGTGGCAGGCAAACTCAGCGGCATGGTCTTATCCTCGCATGATTCAATCTTGGACGAGCGCGTGCTTCTCGAGGCGATAACGCAGCGTGTGCCGCGTGATGCCGAGCAGCTCGGCGGCCTTGGTTTGGTTGTTCTGGGTCAGGTTCAGCGCCTGCACGAGGAAGTCCCTCTCGACCTTCTCGAGATCGATCCCCTGCGCCGGCAGCTTGAAGAAATCGCCCGGCGTCGCGGGCATCGCTGCGGCCGGCTCGGGCGCGTCCAGTCGCTGCGCGGGCGGCGCGGCTTTTTTCGGGAGCATCGGCTGCACCTCGGGCCATTCGATATGATGCTCTTCGATCTGCGCCGGCTGATGGAAGATCATCGCGCGCTCCAGCACGTTCTTCAGCTCCCGGAGGTTGCCGGGCCAGGAATAGGCGTGCAGCCGGCGCAGGGCGGACGGCGCGATCTTGGGCCTGGGCATCTCGAGGTCGCGGCTCAGGGAGTCGATAAAGAAACGCGTGAGCTCATCGATGTCCTCCATGCGTTCGCGCAGCGGCGGCAGATGGATAGGCAGGGCGCTCAAGCGGAAATAGAGGTCGCTGCGGAACTGCCCCTGCGCGATCTCGCCGAGCAGGTCGCGGTTCGTCGCCGCGACGATGCGGGCGTTGAAGGAGATCTCCTTGGTCCCGCCGAGCCGCGTGAAGCGCCTGGCTTCCAAGGCCCGGAGCAGCTTGGTCTGGAGCTTCATGGGCATCTCGCCGATCTCGTCGAGGAAGATGGTCCCGCTCTGGGCGATCTCGAACAGGCCCAGCTTGCGTTCGCGGGCGTCGGTGAAAGCGCCTTTCTCATAACCGAAGAACTCGCTTTCCAGGAGGTTCTCCGGGATGCTCGCGCAGTTGATCTCGATAAAGGGCATCTCGTGCCGGTCCGACCATTCGTGCACCGCGCGCGCCGCCAGCTCCTTGCCCGTCCCGCTCTCGCCGGTGACGAGCACGGTGTTGGCCTTCGATTTCGCCACGCGCTCGAGCCGCTCCTGGGTCAGGCGCATCGCGGGGCTGGAGCCGATGATGCGCAGGGGGATGCGTTCGGAGACGCGGCCCGTGAGCTGCTTGACCTTCTGCCGAAGGAACGACATCTCCGCGGCGCGGTTCACCGTCGCGATCATGGTCTTCAGGTCGAAGGGTTTTTGCAGGTAATCGAAGGCCCCGAAACGCAGGGCCTCGATCGCGGATTCCATGGCGCCGTGGGCCGTCATCAGGATGAAGGGGACGTCGGGACGTTCGAGATGCCACTTCTTGAGCAGCTCGAGTCCGCTGCCGTCGGGCAGCCTGAGGTCGCTGATGACGAGATCGGGATTGAACGTGGAGAAGGCCTCGAGAGCCGTCCGGAAGTTGCCGCAGCTGAGAACCTCGGCGTTGTGCGCCTTGAGTTCGGTTTCGATGCTCCAGGCCAGGATCTCTTCGTCATCGACGACGAGGATACGGGAACCGGAGCAGGGTTGTTTGGAGGTTTTCAGGATGCGGCTCATCGCGTCTCCACGACTGTATGAACTGGTACATATTATGTATTATATAGCGCAAATGTGCGCTATATAAAGCTGTTTTTTTAAAACGGAGTCTCTTCAACGGTCTAATCGTATGGCTTTCCTCATCCACCAATAGGGCCCTATGAGGAGATGCATGGGGTTGGAGAAGAAGGCCGGCTTGTTCCCCTCGTAGATATGCCCCGTGAGCTGCAGGCACCAGCCGAAGAAGAACAGCGTCAGCGCCCAGTGGAAATAGAAGGGCGACAGCAGGAGTGAGGCGACGATGATGGGGATGCCGAAGGCGTGGGTAAGACGGTTGATAGGATGCTTATGGGTGTTGCGGTAATCGTCATAGATCTTCATAGAGGACCTTTCACCATCT
>JASLCY010000348.1 GCA_030151925.1 Oligoflexus sp. | reverse complement strand
CAGCTTAGGGAAGAGGCGGCTGAAAAGCAGAACAACCAAAAGAGTGAGTGACGTCGATGCAGGGCAGGCTCGTTCAACCCATCACGGCATTCCTCGTGAGCCTCCTCCTGGGCGGACTCGGGACGACCGGCTGGGCCCAGGATATGACGGATTCGGACGCAAAAAAGGACGTCGTGATCCCCCAGGCCCTGCCGACTGATACGCCTCCCGCGGCTCCGGCACCTGAAGCTCCGGCGACTTCCAAGAAGAAAAAGAAAGAGAAGCCTCTTCCTTATCCGCCGCCTCCGCCTCGCACCGGGGCCTGGAGTCTCGGTTTGGATGCGCGGCAAATGGCCATTACCCCAAACGACAGACGTTATAAGCAGCGTGGCGTGTCACCCGATATCAACCTGGGTTACGTCTATGTCTCCCAGCAGTGGTTCAGCATCACCAGCGCCCATCTCGTGCTGGGACCGACGAGCCAGCATTTCCCAGACAGCCCGCCGATCGATTACGACGGCTATGGGTTTTCCACGATCTTCGGTTATTCGTTCTCCGATCTGCGGCGTCCTTCGGGGGATTTCGGGGCCGAGCTGGGCCTCGAAGCCTTCGGCATCGTCGGGCGTTCGTTCCGCAAACAAACCCTCGCCAACGGTTCCGATACGGATGGCTGGGTGATGCGAACCAATTGGACGGCGCTGACGCCAGCGCTCTTCGCCACCTTCCTCAAGCCGGCCAGGCCGCAAGGCAACCGACCTGAATGGCTCGTGACGCGCATCGAAGGTTATCACGTGAGCCTCGGCCTCGTGATCCCGGTTCAACATTCCTGGGATTTGCGCTATGAACGGGATGGTGTGAGCCTCGGCGATCGCGGGAGTTGGAAAGGCATTATGGGCCTCTTCTCCGTCTCCGCCTGGCTCGGCATCTGAGCCTCTCAAACAAAACAAAGGACATGACATGAAGCTTTTGGGTTTACTGACCATCAGCTGGCTGGCGGCGTCTTCGCTGCCAGCACGAGCCGCCACGGGAAAAGAGGATATCCAGGAATACAAGCTGAAGAACGGGATGAAGGTCCTGATCCTCAAGGACGGCTCGATTCCCAACGCGAATATGTACACGTTCTGGCGAGTCGGCTCGCGCAACGAGCTGCCCGGCATCACCGGCCTCTCGCACTTCTTCGAGCACATGATGTTCAACGGCTCGAAGCACTTCCCCCCGGGATCCTTCGACAACGTGATGGAAGCCGCGGGCGGTTCGAACAACGCCTACACCACGAGCGACGTCACCGTCTACACCAACTGGTTCCCGACCACCGCCTTCAGCACGATCGTGGATCTCGAGGCGGACCGCATCGCCTCCCTCCAGTTCGATGACGCGAAGATCAACAGCGAGCGCGGCGTCGTGCTTTCGGAGCGTTCGACCGGCCTCGAGAACAACCCGTTCGAGGACCTGACGACCGCGGTCCGTTCGACCGCTTTCCTCGCGCATCCCTACAGCTGGCCCGTGATCGGCTGGGAGTCGGATATCAAGGGCTGGACCAAGGCCGACCTCGAGCGCTACTTCAACACCTACTATAACCCCGCGAACGCGGTGATGGTCGTGGTCGGCGACGTCGACGCCAAGGCGGTGATCGGCGAGCTGCAGAAGAAGATCGAACCGATCGCCCGCAAATTCGAGGTTCAGCCGCTGCGCACCGTCGAGCCGGAGCAGAAAGGCGAACGCCGCGTGACGGTGATCCGCCCTTCGATCACCAACCCTCATATCGAGGCGTCCTACCACATCCCGGCCGCAAAACACGCCGACACCTATGCGCTCGACCTCCTCTCGGTGATCCTCACGGACGGCCCTTCGTCGCGCCTCCATAAGGCGCTCGTCGACGAGCAGCGCATCGCCCTCGAAGTCGAAGCCGAGAACAACCAGGGCCTCGACCCCGAGCTCTTCACCCTCTACCTCGTCGGCACGGAAGGCAAAAAGCCCTCTCAGCTCGAGAAGGCGCTGGACAAGGAGCTGAACGCGCTGCTCGCGAAGGGCGTGACCGAACGCGAACTCGAGAAGGCGAAGAACAAACGCCTCGTCGGCCTCTATCGCCAGATGGAGACGATCAACGGCAAGGCCCAGCTCCTCGGCAACTACGAAGTGTTCTTCGGCGGCTACGAGAAGCTCTTTGAAGCGCCCGCGAAATACAAGGCCGTGACCGCGGCCGACATCAAACGCGTGCTGACGACTTACTTCACCCCGAATAACCGCACCATCGGCGTGCTCGACCAAAAGCCAGAGAGCTGAGAGGAACAAACGCATGAACATCAACTTCAAATCGCTGCTCCTGCTCGGCCTCACCGCGAGCACCGCGGCGTTCGCCAACTTCAAGGTCCAGCCCTATACGCAGACCAGCCTCGACAACGGCCTGCACGTGAACTTCATCAAACAGAACGAGGTGCCGCTCGTCCACATCACGATCGGCGTCGCGAGCGGCAGCGCCGCCGACGGCAAACAATGGGGCCTCAGCTCCCTCACCGCCGACTCCCTGAACCTCGGGACCAAGTCCTATACCAAGCAGGCGATCGAGGATACGTTCGACTTCTACGGCATCGATTACAACGCCGGCGTCGACAAGGATTACACGTCGCTCGACTTCTCGGTGGCGACGGCGGACCTGCCGAAGCTCCTGCCCATCGTCGCGGAAATGCTCGAGGCTCCGAAGTTCCCGGCCGCCGAGGTCGACAAGCTGCGCGCGCGGACGATCGCGCAATTGAAGAAGGCGAAGGAGAGCCCGAACCGCGTGGCCGGCTCGCTCTTCGATCGCGTCTATTATCAAGGCCATCCCTATGGGTCGCCCGAGAACGGCGTTCCCGAGACGGTCGAAAAACTGAAATCGGCCGATCTGCAGAAGTTCCACGGCGAGCATTTCCAGCCGCAGCTGACCGCGATCACCGTCGCCGGCGACTTCAATGAAGCCGAGGTGAAAACGCAGATCCAAAAACTCTTCGGAGCGTGGAAGAAGGGTTCGGCGCAGCCGACGAACGTGACCCAGGCGGCGCCGGCCGTGGCAGCCACTAACGTCCTTCTCCTCGATAAGGACGACGCGCACGAGACGACCTTCCGCATCGGCGGCGTCGGCATTCCTCGCAAAGACAAGGATTGGGCAGCCCTCCAGGTCGTGAATACGGTTCTCGGCGGTCGCTTCACTTCGATCCTGAACGAGGAGCTGCGGGTGAAGTCGGGTTACACCTATGGCGCGAAGAGCCGCTTCAATGAGTGGAAGAACTCCGGCGTCTTCGAGATCTCGACCTTCACGGCGACCGATACCACCTTCCAGACCCTCGATCTCGGCCTCGAGACCTATAAGAAGTTCATCGCGAACGGCATCGACCAGAAGACCCTGGATTCGGCCAAGGCCTATGTGAAAGGGCAGTATCCTCCGACCTACGAAACGCTGGGGAGCCTGGCTCACCTGGCGACGGAGCTCTGGGTCTACGGCATCTCGCTCGACGAATTCAACGCCTTCGAAGACCAGGTGGACAGCCTCACGCTCGACCAGGCGAACCAGTTGATCAAGACGAGGCTGCCGCAGGACAAACTGCAGATCCTGCT
>JASLCY010000323.1 GCA_030151925.1 Oligoflexus sp. | reverse complement strand
TAAGGTTCTTGTGAACGATCCCGATGCCGCCCGATTGCGCCATGATTATGGCCGACTTCGCTTCGGTAACGGTATCCATCGCCGCGGAGACGAGCGGGATCTTGAGTTTGATGTTACGCGAGAGTTGAGTTTCGAGCTGGGCTTCGTGAGGCAGGACTTCGGAGTGCTGAGGTAAGATCAGGATATCATCGTACGCTAAACCGAGATTAAAAACCCGTTTGCTGTCCGTCATGGTGGCCTTCCTTTATCGTTGCGGGATAGTATCACTATCTTCCCCGATATGGAAAGGCCCTATCGATCTCAAAACCATGGAAAGAAAGGCCGGCCTTCCCTGGGGAAGCTCCGGCCGATCGCTTGTTCTCGTTAGCGTGGATGAGTCGAAATGCGGTTGGTGCCGCTGCTCGCGTTTTTGTCGAGATTTTTGCCTATCGTACCGGGCTCACGCGAGTCCAGGGGGCCGATCGTGCGGCGGAGGACCAGCTCAGTGAAGAATATGACGAGCGAAATCGCGGCGCAGGTGATGGCTATCGTACTATTTTTATAGACATCGCGTGCGAGGTAATAGGAAACGCCGTAGGTGATGATGAAGGACACGACGAACTGGATGCCGAGGACCGCAAAGGAATTCTTGATCTTCGCGAGGTAGCACAGGCCACCAGCCAGGAATGCGGCAAGCGTCGCGGTGATGAGCATAGGGTAGAGCATAAAAAGATCCTCCGGATAGGGTTCCAGGGAAGGTTCTGCAAATGTCGATCCAAACGCGGCCGGATCCTCGCGGCGCGTCTGAGGGCGCGCGGGGACGAGCTTCGGCCGGCGCGGGAAGGGGGAGAGCGTCGGCCTCTTCTCAGGCAGCGTACTTTCGGACCTACACTGATCTGTGAAAACTTCGGGTCTTGGAATCCGGAAAGCGTCAGGAAGACGGCTTTTCTCCGGCTCCACGGAATCCCGGTCAAAATTAAGTATCCAGCTTGCTCTTGGGCGGAATCTCAGCTAAAAAGTTGACCTCATTCGAGCACTATCCTGAGACCAGCAGTAGGTACAAAGTGAATCAGAAGCAACTGGAAGCCGAAATTGCCAAGCGCCGCACCTTCGCGATCATCTCTCACCCGGATGCCGGTAAAACCACGATGACCGAGAAACTCCTCCTCTACGGCGGAGCGATCAACCTCGCGGGTTCGGTGAAGGCGAAGCGCTCGAAGAAATTCGCGACCTCGGACTGGATGGAGCTCGAAAAACAACGCGGCATCTCGGTCTCCAGCTCGGTGATGAAGTTCACCTACGAAGGCTGCGAGATGAACCTCATCGATACCCCCGGTCACCAGGACTTCTCGGAAGATACCTATCGCACCCTCACCGCCGTCGACAGCGCGCTCATGCTGATGGACGCCGCGAACGGCGTCGAGGAGCAGACCAAGAAGCTGTTCGAGGTCTGCGCGCAGCGCAAGACGCCTATCATGGGCTTCGTCAACAAGATGGACCGCGAGGGCCGCGATCCCTGGGAGCTCATGGAAGAAGTCGAGAACGTGCTCGGCATCCGCGTCTCGCCCGTGACCTGGCCTATCGGTATGGGCGACCGCTTCCGCGGCGTCTACCATCGCCACAATAGGGAACTCCTCCTTTACGAACGCGGCGCCGAGCGTTCGCGCCCCGTTCCGCTCAAAGGCCTTTCGCTCGATTCGCCCCAGGTGCGCGCCGAACTCGGCGACGAGCTCACCGACCAGCTGATCCTCGACGTCGAGCTGCTCGACGGCGCGGGCGATGAATTCAGCCTCGAGAAATACCTCGCCGGCGAGCTCGCCCCCATGTTCTTCGGCTCGGCCCTGAATAACTTCGGCATCGAGCCGCTGCTCGCGGGCCTGATCGAGATCGCTCCTTCGCCCCTGCCGCGGCATACCGAAGAGCGCCAGGTGAAGCCGAACGAAGAGAAGTTCTCGGCCTTCGTCTTCAAGATCCAGGCGAACATGGATCCGGCGCACCGCGATCGCGTCGCCTTCATCCGCATCTGCTCGGGCTACTTCCAGCGCGGGATGAAAGCCCACGTCGTGCGCCTCGACAAAGAGCATCGCCTCGGTCGGCCGACGCAGTTCATGGCGCAGGACCGCAGCCTGGTGGAGGAAGCCTTCGCCGGCGATATCGTCGGCATCCACGATCCCGGCATCTTCAAGATCGGCGATACGCTCACGGAAGGCGAGAAGCTGCATTACACCGGCGTCCCGGTCTTCGCGCCCGAACACTTCTGCCGCGTGACCCTCGCCGAGCCGCTGAAGTCGAAGCAGCTCAACAAGGCGCTCGACCAGCTCTCGGAAGAGGGCGCGGTGCAGGTCTTCCGGCCGATCTACGGCTCGGAGCAGATCCTGGGCGTGGTCGGCGTCCTGCAGTTCGAAGTCGTGCAGTTCCGCATCGAGCACGAATACAACGTGAAGGTGCGCTTCACGCGCCTGCCTTACGGCGCCGCGCGCTGGGTGTTCTCCGACGACGAGAAGGCGATGGAGGATTTCGTGCGCGCTCAGGCCTCGGTCATCTGCTACGACCAGCACGAACAGAAAGCGATCCTGCTCGAGGACCTCTGGAAACTCAAATTCCTCAATGAGCGTTATCCTAAGATCACGTATTCCGCGACCTCGGAGAAAGTGTGAGACCCTAGGCTATGAGCGATTCGAATGCAGCGGCCCTCGTGCGGGGCCAGCTCCTTCAGGCGAGGGAGCAAGGGACGGGCGCGGCCACGGAAGAAATTCGCGATGGCGCGCTGGTCGTCGATAAAAGCGGGAAAATCCTGGCCAAAGGCGGGTTTCAGGCCCTGCGCGCCCGCTACGGGAACGTCCCGGTGCGCGATCACTCGGATTGCTTCCTGCTGCCGTCGTTCTTCGACACGCATATCCACTTCCCGCAGCTCGACATGATAGGCAGCTGCGCGGAGGAGCTCCTGCTCTGGCTGCAGAACTATACCTTCCCGCGCGAAGCGGCCTTTCGCGGCAGGACGGAGTTCGTCCGCGTCGCGGCCCGCAATTTCGTGGACGAGCTCGTGAGCAACGGCACCGGCTGCGCCGTCGTCTATTCCTCCTCGTGCGGCGACGCCACGGATCTCCTGTTCGAAGAGTTCGATCGCCGCGGCGTGCGCGCCCTGATCGGCAAGGTGAGCATGGACAGGCACTGCCCGCCCGAGATCAGCGTCGGCGTCGAGCAGGATCGTGTTTGGACGGAAGAGTTGATAAGCAAGTGGCACGGCAAGGGCGATCGCCTGTATTATGCCCTGACGCCGCGTTTCGCGCCGAGCTGCACCGACGCGA
The DNA here is from genome assembly GCA_030151925.1 of Oligoflexus sp. Lineage (GTDB taxonomy): Bacteria > Bdellovibrionota_B > Oligoflexia > Oligoflexales > Oligoflexaceae > Oligoflexus. The sequence continues at coordinate 2,140 of JASLCY010000323.1, read as the reverse complement.
TGATGAGCATGCTCGCGAACGTCCATCGCGCCGATCCCAGCCTCTACCTGCAAACGCATTATGCGGAGAATCAGAACGAGATCGATTGGGTCGCGCAGCTCTTCCCCGAATCGAAGAGTTATCTCGACGTCTACGATGCGCGCGGACTGCTCGGGTCACGCACGATACTCGCGCATTCGATCCACACGACGAGCGAAGACGAACGCCTGCTGCACGAGCGGCAGGTCGTCATCAGCCACTGCCCGACCTCGAATATGTTCCTCGGCAGCGGACTCTTCAAAGGCGCGTCTTACCGGGCCCAAGGCCAGCGCGTGACGCTGGGGACCGACGTCGGCGCGGGAACCTCCTTCTCGCAGTGGCAGACGATGAACGAAGCTTATAAGGTCGCCCAGCTTCGCCAGGAGCGGGTCTCGCCGGCGGAACTTCTCGCCCTCGCGACCTACGAAGGCGCTAAAGGCCTCGGCTTCGATCATCTGGGCCGTCTCGAGGCGGGATATGCCGCCGACTTCCAGGTCGTCGACCCTTCGTCGCGGGCTATACTCGAGCGGCACGTGAACCTCGCGCAGAGCGCCGATGAACGCCTCGCGGCGCTGATCCACTTCGCTGATGACAGGTGCCTTAAGGAATTGAATGTGCAGGGGAAAGTCGTATACAGTCGAAAAGACTGATGACGGGAAACGGGAAACCGACTAGCCTATTATAAAAGCTAGAGGAGCCCGGATATGAACCGCGAATTAGAAGATCTCGCCGAGATGCTGCACGATATGGGCAAGATACTCGATAACTTCGATGATCCGGACCGCGCTTGGATCCTGCGCCTGAGACGCCAGGTGGATAACCTCACGCGGGACGAGAAGATGTCGCTTCGCGACCTCGCCAGCCGCACCCCGGAAGGGTACCTCGGCTGGCTCGAAGTCGGGGTCGCGAAGGATTAAGCGTTGGTTTTCGCCCAACCCGTCGCATGCTGGACCGCTGCCTGCCACGTCTTGTACAGGCGGTTCCTCTCCGCTTCCGGCATCCTGCTTTCGTAGCTGACCTCTTTTTCCCACAGACCTTTGATCTGATCGATGCTCTCGAAGAACCCGGTGGCGAGGCCGGCGAAGTACGCGGCTCCCATCCCGGTGAGCTCGAGGCATTTGGGCCTGACGACCGTCGCCTGCAAAAGATCCGCCTGGAACTGCATGAGCTGCGAGTTGATCGAAGCGCCGCCGTCCACGCGGAGCTCCTTCAGCGGAATCTTCGCGTCCTCGCGCATCGCATCGATGATGTCGCGCGTTTGGTAGGCGATCGCTTCGAGCGCCGCGCGGGCGATATGCTCCTTCTTCGTGCCGCGCGTCAGGCCGATGATGGTGCCGCGGGCATAAGGATCCCAGTAGGGGGCGCCGAGGCCGGTGAAAGCCGGCACGAAATAGACGCCGCCGTTGTTTTCGGCCCTCGCCGCGATAGCTTCGATATCGCCGCTCTTCTCTATCATCTGCAGGCCGTCCCGCAGCCATTGGACGATCGCCCCGCCCATGAAGATGGAACCTTCGAGCGCATAGGTCACCTGGCCCTTGATCTTCCAGGCCACGGTGGTGACGAGTTTCTTGCGGGAGAGGATGGGATCCTTGCCGGTGTTGAGCATAAGGAAGCAGCCGGTCCCGTAGGTGTTCTTGATCATCCCGGGCTCGAGGCAGAGCTGCCCGAAGAGGGCCGCATGCTGATCGCCCGCCACGCCTGCGATAGGCGCCGCATGACCGAACTTGTCGGCCTCGACCTGGCCGAAGATCTCGCTGCACGACTTCACTTCCGGAAGGATGGCCGCCGGGATATCGAAGAGCTCGAGCAGCGATTCGTCCCAGGCCCCCGTGTGGATATTGAAGATCATCGTCCGCGAGGCGTTGGTGATGTCGGTGGCGTGGACGCGGCCGTCGGTGAGGTTCCAGATGAGCCAGGTATCGACGTTGCCGAAGGCGAGCTCGCCGCGCGCGGCTTTTTCCCTCGCGCCGGGAACCTTGTCGAGGATCCACTTGATCTTCGAGGCGGAGAAATAAGCGTCGATGACCAGGCCGGTCTTCTGCTGGATATGCTCGGCGAGCCCGCGTTTCTTCCATTGCTCGCAGAGTTCCGCGGTTCGCCGGTCCTGCCAGACGATGGCGTT
>JASLCY010000292.1 GCA_030151925.1 Oligoflexus sp. | reverse complement strand
GCGGTGAGGAAGATATCGTCGAGCGCGAGAGGCTGCTCAGGATGATAGAAATTCACGTAATGGACTGCGACGTCGACAAAGGTCGGCTCAACAGGTTGGTCGCCTTGCACGGGGCACTGGGCCGACAGGCTCGCAAGAAGCAGAAGACTCTTCATGTTTAAGATCCTGGTAAAGATCCGGTAAAGAAAAAACCCGTGTTGATCTCTCAACACGGGCCTTACTTATAGCATTCAAACCGTCAAGCCAAGCTCTCTGCGACGATCTCCGCGATATCCTTGACTTGGACCTTATCGCCCTTGCCTTCGGCCTTGATACCGTCGTTCATCATCGTCATGCAGAACGGGCAAGCCGTCGCGACTGTCGAAGCGCCGGTCGCGATCGCTTCCTTCGCGCGGTTCTCGTTCACGCGCTCGCCGATCGTCTCCTCGAGCCACATGCGGCCGCCGCCGGCGCCGCAGCAGAAGCCTTTTTCCTTGTTGCGCGGCATCTCGGTGAGTTTAACGCCCTTGAGCTGGCTGAGCGACTTGCGCGGCGTCTCGTAAACCTGGTTGTGGCGGCCGAGATAACACGAGTCGTGGTAAGTGACGTTCTTCGCGGCTTCCGGAACCTCGGTCGACTTCACTTTGCCGCTCGCGATCAGATCCGAGATCAGCTCGCTGTGGTGGATGACTTCCGCCTTGAAGCCGAAGTCCGGGTATTCGTTCTTGATCGTGTTGAAGCAGTGCGGGCAGCCGGTCACGATCTTCTTCACGTTATACTTCTGCATCGTCGCGATGTTCTCTTGGATCTGCGCGTCCGCGAGATACTCGTTGCCGAGGCGGCGAGCGGTATCGCCGTTGCAGCGTTCTTCGCTGCCGAGGATGGAGAAGCTGACGTTCGCCTTGTCGAGGATGGTCGCGATCGACTTCGAGACCTTGGTGTAACGATCGTCGTAAGAACCGGCGCAACCGACCCAGAAGAGATATTCGACGTCGCTCTTCTGCGCCATCGTCGTGACCGGCAGGTCCTTCGCCCAATCCGCGCGCGTCGCGGGACTGAAGGCCCACGGGCTGCCGTTGTTCTCGAGGTTACGGAAGGTGACCTGGGCCTCTTCCGGGAAGCTGCCTTCGGTCATCGTCAGGTAACGGCGCATATCGATGATAGCGGGGATATGCTCGATATAGAGCGGGCACGCTTCCATGCAAGCGCCGCAGGTCGTGCACGACCAGATTTCCTCCGGCGTCGCGAACTCGCCGCCGACGAGCGGGCTCCGCTCGGCTTCGGGTTTGGTGGTCGCCTGGATAAGGGAGTACTTGATATCGTGCATGATCTTGCGGGGATCGAGAGGCTTGCCGGTGTTGTTCGCGGGACAGACCTCGGTGCAACGACCGCACTCCACGCACGTATAGGAATCGAGCAGCTGCTTCCAGGTGAACTCCTCGGGCTTCGCCACGCCGAAGGACTCCGCGTTCTCATCGAAGACCATGGGACGGAGGCGACCGCGCTTATGGTGGTTGCGGAAGAAGATGTTCGGCCAGACCCAGATCAAGTGCTGGTGCTTCGAATAGGGGAGGAAGGTGGTGAAGCCGAAGAGCACGAAGCTGTGGACCCAGAGCATGCCGGTGTCGAGGCCGTTCCAGTCCTTCACCGCGGGCGCGAAGATCGAAGCGAAGGCGCGGCCGAACATGACGGGTTCCTTGGGGACGAGGCCGGCATTCGCCTTGATGCCCGTAAGCCAGAGCGAAGTCGTCACGAGCGCGAGGATGAACGAGAGGACGTACATGGCGTCGACGCGCGAGGCCTTCGCGAGGCCCTGGAAACGCCTGGGCGGAAAGAACAGGCGGCGTATGATAGCGAAGAGGATGGCCGCGAAGACGAAGAAGTTGCCCCAGTCCTGCGAATAGAGGAAGACGCGGTAGAGGGCGCTGTCTTCGCCGAAGATCCGGCCGTAATGGAAGCTCGGGAATATGCCCGAGATCAGGGCTTCGAGCGTTCCGATCGAGACGACCACGAATCCCCAGAAGATGAAGGCGTGCATGATGCCGGCGACCGGATCGCGGAACATCTTCTGCTGGATGAATCCGAAGGAGAGGGTCTCGCCCACGCGGCGGGGAATATTATCGAGGCGGTTTTCTTCTTTGCCTTTACCGAATTCGAAACGGTGCCAAATCTTAGCAAGGTTTTTGCCGAAAAACGCGAACGTAGCGATCGCTAGGATTGCGTATAAAACATTCGGTAAGTAACTCACCCTGGTGCTCCCTTGACGTATGCTGTGTCACAGCGCTGGACCTTGGACTGACGGAAAATCAAAGGTTTAAAATATAAGGAGCTTACCGGTTTGTCGAGATGAAGCGTAAAAAAAGGTGGGTTGTTTACTTCAATTTAGCTTAGCGATCCGCGTTTTTTACACCCGCTTCGACACGCTGGCTGAGGTAACGCTCACGCGCTCTGTGAAACGCGTTTTGACTTTGCCACGCCTGGAGGAGCATCCGGTGCGTTTCGTACTGCACGCGCGCTTCAAGCCCTTCGCCCAGCACTTCGATGTACTGGTCGAGCTTCGCCAGATAATCGGGATGTGTGAGCGCCTCCCGATCGGCCTGCGCGCCTTTGAACTTG
>JASLCY010000208.1 GCA_030151925.1 Oligoflexus sp. | reverse complement strand
TGCTCGAATCGCTCTCGCTCGAATCCGTGTCGGTCGAGGCAGCCGAAGCATCGGCGGAGGCGCCTCCGCCTCCCGACTTCTTATAACCCGAAACGTACTTGATGCAGCCTCCGAGGAGGAAACTGCAGAGTCCTAGGACGACAGCGGTTTTCGTCGCGGTTTTCACTTCAATGGCTCCCGGGCGAGTTCTGGTCGCAGAACAAAGGGCTGCGCTTCCCCCCACTATCGGAAAAGGCCCCAGGGATCTTGAGAAGAAGACGGCTTTCAGCTTAACTGAAGTATTTCTTTCTGGGATTTCAACTGCTTACCGCCGCGCTTCTGCTTGTCGAAACGCTCGATGTACTGGCAGCGCTGGCAAAGCGCCTCCACCAATCGCCCGTTTTGAAAACCCTTGACAATGGCCTGGGCCCGGGGCGAAGCCAGGATCTCGGCGATCGGCCGCTCGTGGATGTTGCCGAGCGTGATCACGCCTTCCTTATCGAGGCAGCAGGGCACGACGGTCCCGTCGACGAGTATTCCGAAGTGCGAGGAGAGGCCGTAGCAGCGGCCGCTCGCGCCATGCTCGGGCAGGTCCATGCTCGGCCACACGAATTCGGTATCGAAGTGGAGATAGAGCCTGTTCTTGATGGGCAGGCTCTTCTTCGAGCGGACGTCGATCTTATCCTCCAGCCTCACGCCGAAGTATTCTTCGATCGCGCCGAGCATGCGCCGGTTGCTCGCCGTCGAGCCGCGCGGATCGGCCAGGTTCCAGAGCCGGTAATTGATGTAGAGGTCGGGGCGTTCGACGAAGGCGCGTTCGGTGAGCGCGAAGATCTTCTTGAGATAAGTGCTGGGATCGATGTCGCCGAAGTTATCACGAAAGCTGTGCAGCGAGAAATTGAGCTGGCGGAAGGCCGGGCTCATCAGGAAATCGCCCGACTTCTCGCGGAGGAGGACGCCGTTCGAGACGAGGAAGAGGCGAACGCCCTTCGCTTCGCAGATCGAGACGATCTCACGGAGGTTGGGATGAAGCAGCGGTTCGCCCATCAAATGCAGGCATATCTGGTCCGCCATCCCGCCTACTTGATTCACGATGGCCTCGAAGTCAGCCACGCTCATCGTGCCTTTCTTTCGTTCCACGGCGGGACAAAAGCTGCACTGGAGATTGCAGATATTGCTGATTTCGATGTGGATTTTGGCGAATCGGGCCACGCGTCCCACCTTATCTCATGTTGCGAGGCTCGCGCTGGAGACTCACGCGGCGCAAGACCTCATGGTTTACCTCACCGCCCTGATTCCGTCATGCGAATTCTGGTCCGCAGCGCTCGTCCGCCGCCTTTCTTGAACTTGAACTCCAAGGGGGCCCGTGACAGGATGAGGAAGGCAGGAGGCCAAGATGCGAATCAAGCTTATGGAATTGAATGCGCAGGATCTCTTTCTCAACCTCGATCATCCGCTCGACGGCATCGACCTCGAGGCCCTGACCGAAGAACAGTGGCAGCTCCTCGGCCGCTCGGACGTCAAGCTCAAGCCCCTCGACAAGGTGAAGACCATAGCCTCGATCATCCGCGAAACGGATTGCGACGTGATAGGCCTCTGCGAGGTCGGTGGTTTTGAATCCCTCGCAGTCTTCAACGAATACTTCCTGCACGGCGCCTACGTCCCCCTGCTCGAAGCCGGGAACTCGAACCGCGGCATCGAGAGCGGCTTCCTCGTCAAACGCTCCCTCGGCCTCGTTCCCCGCATCGTGAGCCATCGCGATTGGGAGCTCACCTTCCATTATCCGCATGAGCTCGATCCCGCAACCCATAAACTCGCGGCCGAAGCGGCGAGCTACCTCGACCTCGGCAATCCGCTCAAGAGGCGGCTGTCGCGCGACGTGCCCGCGCTCTTTCTCGAGAAGGACGGCGAGATCCGCTTCATCCTGCTGCTGGTCCACTTGAAATCGGGCATCGATATCGCCGGCGTGGATCCCGAGGGGCGCGTGCGCCACAAGGCGGAGTTCGAGGCGCTGCTGGCGATCGCGTTGAAGCTCAATGAGGAGACGGGCGGCGAGGTGCCTATCGTGCTCGCCGGGGATTTCAACGGCCAGGCGGGACGACGGGAGACGGCGCAGGAGTTCCGGGCGCTCTATGCGGCGACGGATTACGAGGACGTGCTGGAGCTCGCCGCCGTCCCTATCTATGAGCGCATGACCCAGTTCACCTTCCTCAAATCCTCGGTGATGGCCCAGCAGCTCGACTATATCTTCCTGCCCCGCTCGCTGCGCGCCTGCCTGAAGTCGGCCGCCGTCTACCGCTACAAATTCCGCGACGACCAGAGCGAGATGAGCCTGCCCGCTTCGTTCCGCGACCGGTCCGCGCTGCCGTCCGATCATTATCCGGTGATCTGCGATATCGATTGCTCGGCGATTCCGCAGGAGGATAGGCATGGGGGTTGAGCTCACGGCTCCTATCGCCCTCTACTGCGAACGCACGGCCTGGGGTTGGCGGGGCGAACCTTTCGATCTGGTTTCGAACCTGGCCTTCGCTCTCGCCGGCTTCGGCATCCTAAGGCTCGCGCAGGCCGCTGCGCCCGGGCAAAGGCGCAACCTCCACGTCCTGGGCGCCCTGGCTTTCGCCATCGCCCTCGGCAGCGCCCTGTTCCACGCCTGGCCCATGAAACTCACGCAAGCCGCGGACGTAACGCCGATCAGCCTCTTCATCGCGACCTGCATCCTCATGTATCGGCGGGTGCTCATCCGCGAAGGGGAAACGTTTCGAGGACGCCTCACGGCCATCGTGCTCTTCATCTTCGGCCTGGCCGCATCGATCCGAGGGCTCGGCTGGTCCGAGCC
>JASLCY010000188.1 GCA_030151925.1 Oligoflexus sp. | reverse complement strand
GGTCACCGTAGTCGCGCCGATCGAGAAACCCAGGGCGCCGATGTTCCAGCGGTTCTTGCCTTCTCTTGCGGTGATGGCGTCGAGCGCGGCTTCGAGGTCGAGCTGCTCTTTGTCGCCCCAGGTCATCAGCGTGCCTTCGCTTTCGCCCGATGCCCTCGAGTCGTAGAGGAGAACACCGATATCGGCGTCATGGAGCGCGTTAGCGACCGGGATCATCTGAAAGCGGTTGTTGAAACCACCGTGAACGAGGACGACCACCTTCTGGCTGCCGTTGGTCGGTGGCGCAAACCAGCCTTTGAGAGTCAGGCCGTCTCTGGTCTTGAATTCGATGTCCTCGGCGTTGTCGAGCAACGTCTTCGCCGTGCTTTTCATCTCGTCGCTGAGCACTTCGTGTTTCGGATGGAGCGATTTATCAAAATTATAGGCAAGGCGAAGCGCATTCGCTACGTAGAGGCCTGGCAGCGCGAGCAGGAACAGCAGGGCTGCGAGGCGTTTTCTATGGAGAATGGCTTTCAGCATGATGTCCTTGCGCGATCGAGGGAAGTTCTTCATGAACCGAGCCTAACGAAGTTTTTCGTCGGATCTCAGCATAAAACCTTTGCCCTCCTTAAAGCCGACTCGTGGGTAATAGTCAACCGCCGCCGGCGCGGAAAACAGGAAAATCGTCGCTTTTCCGCCCGCGACTTGGGTCAAGCGCATCAATTCGCGGCCGACTCCCCGCTTTTGATAATCGACGTGGACGGCCAGGTCCGAAAGATAAGTGGCAAAACAGAAATCCGAGAGGCTCCGGGAAATACCGACCAATCGTTCGCCGTCCCAGGCCGTGATCACGAGGTTGGCGCGCGCGATCATATCGGCCATGCGCTGCTTATCGTCGACGGGCCGTCGTGCGCCCAGCGTGGAAGCTCTGTACAATTCGATGACCTGGTCGATCGGCAAGGCGTTGCCGGTCTTATACTGGATGGAGCTCTTTGGATTCATGCCGAACCTCACAGCGAAAGGAAAAGACGAGGATTGTCTCGAGTGACCTTTTCAAGCTGCGTCTCATCCAAAGCCTGCGTGAGGACGTCGAGCGCATCCTTTTGCATTTCATTATGCAGGAGGGGCCAGTCGGTGCCGTAGAGTATCCTCTCCAGGCCGATAGCGGCTTGGGTTTGGCGGATGTTGGCCGAAGTCTGCCAGCTGGTGTCCGCAAAGATGTTCGCGTAACGGCTGATCATCGTCCAGGCGGCCTCGGGATGATCGCGGTTCATGTGCGCGAGGCAGACTTTGACGTCCCGGTAATCCTGGAAATAAGTTTCGAACTCAGCCAGCGGCGGCGTCGCCAGGTTTTTATACTGGGGCACATGGAAACAGCCGGTATGCAGAATGATAAAGAGGTCGTTCGCGGCGGCGGCTTCGAAGTAGGCGCGATAAGCCGGATGATCCGAGGGCAGGTTGTCGAAGTTGGTGTGGATCTTAAAGCCGCGTGCTCCAAAAGCGATGAGGCGCTCCAGGGCATCCCCGTAATCGTCCACGCTGCTGCCCGGCGGAAGATCGGGAAGGGAAACCACGGGTATAAGCTCAGGATGCTCTTCGGCGCGTTCGAGCAGCCACTCGTTAGGGCAATAGGGGCCCGACGCGATCACAACCGTCTTATCGATCCCATTCCTCTGCATCGATTCGAGGAGGTTCGGTATCGTCCCCTGCAGCACCTGGGTCGGTCCGAGCACGGTCGAGATCAAGCCTTCGAGCGCCCGGAAGATCTGGGGGTGAAAATGCGATTGAAAACGCGCGACGGTCTCGATGTCGAGTTTGATGTCCTTCTCTTCCAGTCTTTGCAGCCAACGCAGCCAATAGCCTTTGACGACCTCGAATCCAGGAGGTGCGGAAATTTTGTGCAGCCATTCATCAAAGGTTTGCAGCAAACCCTCTGGCAGCTGAGAAGCTATACGGTCGCGGACGCTCGGGAATACATGCGCGTGGGTGTCGATAATAGACATAAGAATAGGCCTCACTGGTGTGAAGCCTATTTTAATGGAGAACGTTCAGGAGGCCCTAGGCCTTTTTTCGATTCTCGGTCATGAGCAGGTCTTTGAGGAACTGACCTGTCACGGAGGCCCTGTTACGAGCGACTTGTTCAGGCGTCCCTTCCGCGACCAGGGTTCCGCCGGCCCGTCCACCCTCGGGACCGATATCGATAACCCAATCCGCGCACTTGACGACATCGAGATTGTGTTCGATCACGAGCACGCTGTTGCCCGCATCGACCAGCTTCTGCAGGACGCCGAGGAGTTGGGCGATATCGTGAAAATGCAGACCTGTGGTCGGCTCATCCAGGATATACAGCGTCTTACCCGTGTCGCGTTTGGCCAGTTCGCGGGCGAGCTTGATCCGCTGCGCTTCGCCTCCGGAGAGGGTCGTCGCCGACTGGCCGAGCTTGATGTACGAGAGGCCGACTTCGATCAGGGTATCGAGGATGGCGACGATCTTCGAGTGGTTGGCGAAGAGATCGCGGGCTTCCTGGATCGAGAGGTCGAGGACGTCGGCGATGGACTTGCCCTTATAGAGGATCTCGCAGGTCGTCTCATTGAAGCGACGGCCTTTACACGCCTCGCAAGGGACGAACACGTCGGCGAGGAAGTGCATCTCGACCTTGATGAAACCATCGCCCTGGCAAGGCTCGCAGCGGCCGCCCTTCACGTTGAAGGAGAAGCGGCCCTTGGTATAACCGCGCGTCTGCGATTCAGGGAGCAGGGCATAGAAGTCGCGGATCAGGTCGAAGACCTTCGTGTAGGTCGCAGGGTTGCTGCGGGGCGTGCGACCGATCGGTTTTTGATCGATGTTGATGATCTTATCGATATTGCCGAGGCCCGTAATGCGTTTATGCGCGCCGATCTCGACGTCGGCATCATGGAGCTTCCGGGCGATGGCCGGATAGAGGATCTGGTTGATCAAGGTCGATTTACCGGCCCCCGACACGCCGGTGACGGCCGTGAAGACCTTGAGCGGGAAGGCGACGTCGATGTTCTTCAGGTTATTCGCGGTCGCGCCTTCGATCTTGATATTGAGTTTGGGGTCGACGGGACGGCGCTTCGAAGGGACCATGATAGCCTTGCGGCCGCTCAGATATTGCCCGGTCAGCGATTCCTTATTCCGCAGGATCTCCTGATAGGTCCCGCTCGCCACGACCTCGCCGCCTTTCACGCCGGCCTGCGGACCGAAGTCGACGACCCAGTCCGCGGCTTCGATCGTCTCCTGATCGTGCTCCACGACGATCAGCGAGTTGCCGATGTCGCGAAGGTGCTGCAGGGTCTTGAGCAGCTTTTGGTTGTCGCGCTGGTGCAGGCCGATCGACGGTTCGTCGAGGATGTAGAGGACGCCCGTGAGCTCCGAGCCGATCTGCGAAGCGAGACGGATGCGCTGCGCTTCACCGCCCGAGAGGGTCGGGCCGCGGCGATCGAGCGTCAGATAGTTGAGACCGACGTTGATGAGGAAGTTCAAGCGGTTCGAGATCTCTTTCACGAGCTCCTTGGCGATGATGGCCTGCGCTTCCGTGAGCTTCAGTTTGCCCAGGAACTTGTGGGCGTCTTCGATCGAAAGGCGGCAGAGGTCGTGGATCGAATGTTTGTCGATCTTCACGGCGAGGACTTCGGGCTTCAGCTTTTTGCCCTCGCAGGCTTCGCAGGGCTGCGTGGACATGAACTTCTGGTACCACTCCTTCATGCTCTCCGATTGCGTCGCGAGGTAGCGGCGCATCAGCGAGTTCATGAGGCCCTGGTACTCGAATTCCCAGGTGCCGGAGCTCTTCGAGCCCTCCCACTTGAGTTTGAGCGTCTTATCGGTCTTGGGGCCGTGCAGGATGATGTCCTGCTGCTTCTTCGGCAGCTTGTTCCAGGGCTTATCGTAATTGAGGCCCCACTTCTTCTCCATCGCCGTGAAGCGTTCGCCCGACCACGAGCCGTCCTTGTCCACGGCGCCGGATTTGAAGTAACCCGCCCATGGCACGATCGCGCCTTCGCGAATCGTCTTGGTGGGGTCGGGGATGAGTTTTTCGGGATCCATCGCCACGATCGTGCCGAGGCCGTTGCAGGCCGTGCACATGCCCTGCGGGCTGTTGAACGAGAAGAGGGGCGGATCGAGCTCGGGATAAGCGATGCCGCAGCACGAGCGCTCTTCGCTCATGCGGATGTCGCGGCCGCCCTCGACGTGGAGGATGAGGTTGCCTTTGCCGCTCTTCAGGGCCTGTTCGACCGAATCGGTGAGCCGCGTGCGGAATTCCTTGCCGCTCTTGATCACGACGCGGTCGACGACGGCCTCGATCGTATGTTTCTTATGTTTCGCGAGATCCTGCACCTCTTCCAGCCGAACGATCGTGCCGTTCACGCGGGCGCGCTCATAACCTTGGGATTGCAGGGTCTCGATGATATCGCGCTGCGTGCCCTTGCGGTGCTCGACCATAGGCGCGAGGACCACGACCTTGCTGCCTTCGGGCAGCTCGAGGATCTGGTGCACCATGCTCGCCGCATCGCCGCGGCCAACGACCTTGCCGCATTTATAACAATATTGGATGCCCATGCGGGCGTAGAGGACGCGGAGGTAGTCATAGACCTCCGTGATCGTCCCGACGGTCGAACGCGGGTTCTTGCTCGCTGATTTCTGTTCGATCGAGATCGTCGGCGCGAGGCCGCGGATCGATTCGTATTTCGGTTTGTCCATCTGCCCGAGGAATTGACGGGCGTAGGAGCTCAAGGATTCGACGTAACGCCTCTGGCCTTCGGCGAAGATCGTATCGAACGCGAGGCTCGATTTGCCCGAACCCGAGACGCCGGTGAAAACCACGAGCTTCTTTTTGGGGATGCTGACGGACACCGATTTAAGATTGTGCTCCTCGGCGCCGCGAACTTCCAGGACATCGGATTCAGTCACGGGCGAGAGATAACCAGAAGTGGATTTTTCCATGAAGAGTATGACCTCATGCGAGGGTTGGAATCGCATGATACCATACTTTTGTATTAATACAAGGCCGACGCGTTCTGTCGCGAATATTCGTGCCTGCGTTAAAGGGATCTATTGAGAAGAGCGGCCGCGAGCTCTTGCAGCGCAAAGGCTCGATCTCCCCATGCCGAAGCTGACGCCTGCGTTCTTTCCGTCAGGGTCCGTGCATAATCCTGCGCCTCGTCCCGAGACATCAGGCGAAGGTAAGTGAGTTTGCCGCTCTCGAGATCCTTGCCCTGCGACTTGCCCGTGCCCTCGCTCTCATCGAGCAGATCATCGATGATTTGAAACGCGAGCCCCAGATCGTGACCGAAGGCCTTGAGCTCCGCGAGTCGCTCCGTTGAGACAGTCGCGATCAAACCACCGAGCACGCAGCTCGCCGCGATCAGGTCGCCGGTCTTGTGCCGGTGAATCGCATCGAGATCCGCGCGCGTGAAATCGCTGCGTCCCGTCCAATGCATGTCGAGCGCCTGACCCTGCACCATGCCGCGACCGCCGGCGGCCCGCGCGAGAGTCGCAACGGCTTTGGCCGCCTGAGGCGAGGGATCTTCCGCGACCAGGGCCAGAGCATCGGTCAATAACGCGTCGCCGACCAGGAGCGCGGTCGCCTCATCAAACATGATGTGGGTCGTCGCGCGTCCCCGTCTCATATCGTCATCGTCCATGCAGGGTAAATCATCATGGACCAGGCTATAGGTGTGAATCATCTCGATGGCGATAGCGAAGTTAAGAGCGCGTTCCGGATCGCCGCCCATCGCTGCGGCCGAGGCCAGGGCGAGTAGGGGACGGACGCGTTTTCCCTGCCCGGAAAGAGCGTAGCGGCAGGCGCGATGGAGGCTTTCATCCGTGGGATAAAGTCTTGTTTGAACTTCGGAAAACCGTTCTTCGAAGAGCTCGCGCCAGGCCTTCAGCTGTAGAGAAAGTTCAAGCATTCGGGTGATCCCTCCGGGTGGAAAGGCATTAAAGCAAAACCTCAAATAACTCTCAAGTGCGCATCCCGCCTCCAAATCAGCCAGAAAACTCAGAATTCAAAGATAAGGATTTCTTGACGAGACGAGCTTGATTCTAGAAGATCGACAAGATAGTAAGTCATAGTTACTAAAGTGCCCCTGCGCTGCTTGATTAAGTGCAGGCCCCCTGTGTGTTTCAGGTATGGAGTAAAGAATGTCGGACCTCTCCACCAAATCTCTCAATCTCGTGGATATGAGTGTGCTGCAGAGCCTCAAGGCCTATGCTCGCAGCCCGGCGTTCATGCCTCAATTGGTGGGAATCTTCGAGGAACACGGCCGCTCGTCCCTGATCGAGCTCCGCATGGCGCTCAGCGATCAGGACGTGGAATCCGTTCGTCGCGTCGCTCACCGCTTCAAGGGCAGCTGCTTGAATATGGGCGCGCAGGCCCTGGCGAAGGAGCTCAAACAGCTCGAAGCCTTCTCCACCGACACGAAATGGTCCCCCGAGAAGATCGAGAACACCTACCTGGACCTCTCGCAACTCTTCGATGTTACTTGCAACTATCTAAAATCATTAAACTGAACCAGCTAAACATCAAGATCCCCCAGTCCCGGCCGAAAACCACTGCGGCCTGTTTTAGCCTGGGGATGTCTTGTGGTGAACGGTAAAGAACTGAGCAAGCTTTGGCAGAAGATCAGCCAAACGGTGCAGGAAAAGATCCTGCAGCCGAAGCTCGAAGAGATCGTCGGCAAAGTGAAGGACGCTTACCGGCGGCGCTATTATCGTCACGTATTCGCCGACCCGAGGGTGGCGCAGGTGGAGATCGAAGGGCAGAACCTTCGCGTGATCGACCTCAGCTACGGCGGGATGCGGATCGAGCGTCCGGCGATGAACAAGGTCCAATCGTGGTTGAAGCTCCATCGTTCGATCGAAGCGGAGCTGACCATCCTCGGCGAAAAACAAAAGACCTCGATGGTCATCACCAGCCTCTCGGAAGACAGCATCGGCTTCAGCTGCGATCCCCGCAGCCAGTTCTCGCTCCTCTTCCTGCACCGCTACCTGTCCTACATGGATCTGGGGCTGTCGCTGAAGGCGCTCGCCAAACACAAGGCGCGCAAGACCTATCAATCCCCCAAGTGGCTCTCCTACAGCAACGAGCGCGGAACGGTCGAGATCCATATCAATATGGACGATCAGTCCAGCATGCCCGAGACGCACATCTACTGCGTGAACGGCAGCCGCTACGATTGCGTCTGGTTCAAACCCGACCTGATCGCCATCAGCTGCAAGCCGCACGCCGACCTCAGCATCAAAGAGAAGAAGATCGTGCTGGCGCAAACGCTCTGCATCCTGCTCGGCATGAGGCAGATCGGCAAGAGCACGCGCCTCGACCCTTACATCGACCTGGCGATGCAGAGGATGATAGCCCTCTCCTGATCAGCTGGGTTTCGCCTCGCCGTCGTCCGCCTCGGAGCGCGGCAGGTCCTGGCTCCTGAACCAGCCGGACCGCCAGAAATAAAGCACCATCGACCCGCCCGCCAGCACCATCAGACCGAGCGCCATCGGATAACCGTAACGCCAGCCGAGCTCCGGCATGTTATAGGGCGAGGCGGTATTGAAGTTCATTCCATAGACGCCGGAGATGAAGCTCATCGGGATGAAGACCGCGGTGATGATCGTGAGGACCTTCATGATCTCGTTCGAGCGATGGCCTTGCAGCGAGAGGTGGAGGTCGATCAGGGCCTTCGCGCTCTCCTTCATGTTCTCGAGGAATTCGAGGATCTGGATCGTATGGTCGAAGCAGTCGCGGAGGTAGACGTTGCATTCCTCGTCGAAGTTCGACTCCGGGTCGTGCATGAGCTGCGAGATCATCTGGTTGTGCGACCAGAGGATGCGGTGGAAGGAATTCACCTTGGAGCGCAGCGCGAAGATGTCGATGACGGCGACCGGCTTCAGGCCCTGGAGTATCGCCGTCTCGGTGGATTCGATGCGCTGGGCGTAGTTCTCCGTGAGCGGGAAGTAGAGGTCGATCGCGGTGTCGATCACCGCGTAGACGAGGTAGGCGCGCGATTTGCTGCGGATCTGCCCGATGCGCTTCAGGATGCGGTTGCGGATCGGCTCGAGATAATCGATCGGGCTGTCCTGCAGCGTCAGGACCCAGGTGTCGCCCATCACGATGTTCACCACCTCGGATTCGGCGTCGGGGCGCGGGATGTGGACGGTGATGTAGGTGTAGGTGTCGAAGTACTCGACCTTCGGCCGTTGGTACTGGCTGATGATGTCTTCGACCGTGAGTTTATGGATGCCGAACTCCGCGCACAGCTCCTGGAGGGTGTTGAGGTCCTGCATGCCCATGAGGCTAATCCAGGTGACCGAGTCGCTCTTTACGGACTTTTTCACGCCCTTGATGGAATGAAGGGGATGCGATTCCGCCGATTCCTCGTTATAGATCGTCTCGATAATGCGCGTGGGGTTCGGGTCCGCGGGGACCATGACGGTGCCAGGCATGCTGCCCGGAGGCGGCCTATGAAAGAGCTTGTGGTGATGGCGCTTCACCCTCTTGCGCATGTTGCTCA
>JASLCY010000145.1 GCA_030151925.1 Oligoflexus sp. | reverse complement strand
TAAGTTGGTTATAACGCCAGCCTGTCACGCTGGAGGCCGCGGGTTCGAGTCCCGTCGCTCCCGCCATCTCAAAGATAAAAAGCCAAGTCCACCCGGGCCTGGCTTTTTTGTTTTGGGCCCGAGCGCGACAATGGGTAATCATTTCCCAGCTCTTTTTACGAATGATTCAAAGGCCTAAGGCCTTGGCGCCCCCACGTCCCGTCCCCTCCCTCAGTTCCTGCCATGAATGATCCGAATCCCCTAGGAGTCTCACTCTCTGGAGAGCGCGGGCAAGAATGTCGGCACGATATCGCCTTAAACGTTTGCAGTATGTTCCTTGGGTTGTCCTTCTGGGCTGCCTCGGGCTTACGTTCCTTCTGCAGACGTGGATCTTCGATTGGCACCTCCCGACCACGGACGAGGATCTCGAGTATCACGCGCGCATGGTCCTGTTCGTCGGCAGCTTCATCAGCTTCGTGGTGTATGCGATCGTTTATGCGCTCATGGCGAACCGCAACGTGGCCATGGAGCTCGCGCATCAGTCCACGCAGCAGCTCAAGCAGTCCTCGGGGCTCCAGCACGCGATCCTGAACTCGGTAAAATACGCGATCGTCTCGGTGGACAGCGAGGGCATGATTCGCCAGTTCAATCGAACGGCGGAAGTGGAGTTTGGCCACAAAGCTGCGGATATGATCGGCACGGACGGACTCGGCCTGCTCTTCGAGCCGGTGCCGCCGCTGAGCGAGATGCAGCAGAAGGAGTGGTGCGGTCTCGCTCCGGACGGAAAACGCGTGCCTTTCCTCCTGTCGATGGCCCCGCTGTTCGATGCCGAGGGCGCGAGGACCGGTTTCGTGCTCATCGCCCATAATATCGAGGCGCAGAAAAAAGCCGAGCATATTAAATCCACGCGCGTGAGCATCATCGAGACGCTGGCGGGATCGGAGACGAGCCACGGAGCTTTGCCGACCGTGCTCTCGATCCTGGGTTCGAAGCTGGGCTTCGACGCCTGCGCGTTCTGGAGCTATCGGGACGGATTTGATTCTTTCAAGAAGGATTATCAATGGGCGAATTCGCGCGTCCAGCATGCGGCCCGGGAAGATATCGATAGGTCGGGCGCCTTGATCGACCGCGTGAGCGCGCGGCTCCGCGAGGTTCGCCGGCCGCTCGAGGTCCTGGCGAACGAGAGCGGGGACCTGCGCGTCTTCCAAACGGCTTATGTCGTGCCCTTGCAGACGAGCGACGGCATTCGAGGCTGCTGCACGCTCTATAGCCTCACGCCGCGTTCGAGCGATGAGGCCCTTATGGAAACGCTCCATGAGATCGGCCTGCTGCTCGGGCAGTTCCAAAAGCGCCTCGGCACCGAGCAGGCGCTCCGGGAAAGCGAGGAGCGCTTCAAGGCCTTCATGGAGAATAGCCCCGTAGCGGCCTATATCAAGAGCGAGGCGGGCGACATCGTCTATATCAACGAGCACGGCGCAAAGAGCTTCGGCCTCGATTCGACCGATATACTCGATCAGAAGATCGAAACGATCCTGCCGGAGAGCATGGCGAACCCTCTGCTCGCCATCGAAACGAAGATCTGGAACGGGCAGCGCTCGGTCTCGGAGCTCTGCTTCATGGTGGATCAGAAGGGGCATGAGATCTACTGGATGATGTTCCAGTTCCTGCTCAAGGCGCAGAACGGCAAACGTTTCGTCGGAGCCATCTCGATCGACGTGACCGAGCAGAAGCGCATCGAAGCCGAGATCCAGGAGGCCCGCCGCGTCGCGGAGGAGGCCAACCAGTCGAAGAGCGAATTCCTGGCGAACGTCAGCCACGAAGTGCGGACGCCGATGAACGGCATCATAGGCATGGCGGAGCTGCTGCTGCGCACGAACCTGGCCGCCGAGCAGCGCGATTACCTGAATATGATGATGTTCTCGGCCGACAACCTCCTCACCATAGTCAACGATATCCTCGATTATTCGAAGATCGACGCCGGGAAACTCGATCTCGAGGTCGTCGCCTTCAACCTGCAGGACCTGGTGGGCGCCGTCGTGCGGCCGCTTTATCCGAAGGCCTACGAGAAAGGGATCGAGTTCTTCGTCGACTACGCGAAGGAGCTGCCCGATACCTATCTCGGCGATCCGCTGCGCATCAGCCAGATCCTGATCAACCTCCTCAGCAACGCGATCAAGTTCACGGAAGAGGGGCGCGTCGTCCTCAGCCTCAAGACCAAGGGGCAGCTTCACGGGACGCAGCTCCTGGAATTCGCGGTCCTTGATACCGGCATAGGGATTTCGTCCGAGAAGCAGGGCATGATCTTCGAGGCCTTCTCGCAGGCCGATGGCTCGACCTCGCGGAACTACGGCGGCTCGGGCCTCGGACTCACGATCTCCTCGCGGCTGGTGCACAAGATGGGCAGCAGCATCCAGGTGACGAGCGAGGTGGGGCAGGGCAGTCTCTTTAAGTTCGAGCTGCAATTGCCGGTGGAACCGAGCGAAGTCCGCGAACAGAAAGCGGGTTCAGAGCTGATCGCCCTGGTCGGGGCCGAGACTCAGGAAAACGCGCAGTTGGAGGCGCTCCTGCTCGAGCGCGGGATGAAGGTCCTGCGCTACGAATCGAGCGATAGGCTCATCCGCGGCGCCTATCATACGATCTTCACCGACCTCGGCCAGGCCTTCGGCGTGCAGCAGGCGAACATCAGCGGCCAGTTCCTGAAGCCGCTTTTGCCCTATGACATCGACGAGGCCCTGCTCGGCAAGATGCAGCTCTCGAGGGCCTTCCGCTTCCGGGCCGAAGAGCTGCAGAGTTATGCGGGGAATTTCGGGCTGAAGGTCCTGCTCGCCGAGGACAACGTCATCAATCAGACCCTGGCGCTGCGTTTGCTCGAACGCAAGGGCTGCCACGTGACGCTCGCGAAGAACGGCCTCGAGGCCGTGGCCGCGGCGCAGGATGAGACCTTCGACCTGATCCTCATGGATATCCAGATGCCCGGCATGGGCGGCGTCGAGGCCACCCGTGAGATCCGGAAGGACAAACGCAACGCCTACACCAACATCGCGGCGATGACGGCCCATGCGATGCGCGGGGATCGGGAGAAATTCCTCGCGGCGGGCATGGACGCTTATCTCGGCAAACCGATCCGGATCGAGGAGCTCTTTGATCTGGTGAGTACGATCGCCTCGCAGAAGAGCCGGCATCGCGGGAAATTCACGCATATGGACGACGTGAGATTCCTGGACTCGCTCGGAGGCGACGTGGCGTTGATGCGTGAGTTGCTGGAGAAATTCCTGGCGAACGCGCCCAAGAACCTCGAGAAGCTGGCCCAAGCGATCGCCGCGGAGAACTTCGGCGACATCGAGCTATACGCGCACAAGATCAAGGGCTCGCTCGGCATGATCGAAGCCCTACAGGCCAAGGAGATCGCCCAGACGATCGAAGACAAGGCGGAGCGCCACGACCTTAGCGACGTTTCGGGCCTGCTCAAGGAGCTCGAAGACCTTTGCGCGACTCTCTACACTGAAGTGAATACCTGCCTCGAAGAACGGC
>JASLCY010000127.1 GCA_030151925.1 Oligoflexus sp. | reverse complement strand
GAAATTCGAATATGCGGAAGTCGACGCGTTCGACAATGGGGTGGAAGGCTTGAAACAAGCGGCCCTCAAGCCCTATTCGATGGTCGTCTGCCACAACAAGCTCAAGTTCATCTCCGGCTGGAACTTCGTCAAGGAGATGAAGACCTCGGACAAGATCCAGAACATGCCCGTAGTGCTTATGGGCGATCTCCCGGCGCCGGTCGCCGAGGAGGAGATGCTGCAGTACGGCCTCGTGAAATACCTGAAGTCGCCGCCCAGCGAAGCGGACCTCAGCATGACGATGAACTCGACCCTGCAGCTCTTCAAGACCTCAGGGACCACCGAGAACAAGTTTACAAAAGCTAAGGCGGCCCTGCTCGCCCAGAAGACAGATCAGGCGATCGAGCTTTACCAGGAGCTGCACGGCCTGACGAAGAAGAACATGCGGAGCTCCCTCGGCCTCGCGGAAGCCTACACCCAGGGCGGGCAGAACGATAAGGCGGAAGCCATCATCCTCGAGACGCTGAAGACCGACGCGAAGAGCCCGACGGCGGCCCTCATGCGGATCAAGATCCTGATTAACAAAAAGCAATTCGAGGAGGCGGGCACCGCGGCGATGGGCATGCTCGGGCCGCTGAGCGACTCGCCCTTCTACCACGTCCGGGTGCTGAACGCTTACGTGGACGGCAAAGCCCTCGAAGAGTCGGAAGAGATTTGCCGGGACGCGCTCGGCAAGCAGTTCAAGCTCCCGGATTTCTGGAACGCCCTCTCCCGTCTCCTGTTCTTCAAAGGCCGCTATGAAGAGACGATCCGCAACCTCGAGACCTCGATGGAGCAGTTCGGCGCGAACGCGGAAATGCTCAATATCAAGGGCGCCGCGCTCCGCAAGCTGAATCGCCTGGACGATGCGCTCGAGGCCTACAGCCAGGCCCTGAAACGCGCGCCCATGGACTCGCGCATTTACTTCAACATGGCCGTTTGCTGCATCAGCAAGAAGACGATAGCCGAAGCGAAGCAGCATCTCGAGATGTGCCTCAAGATCACTCCGGACTTCCCGGGCGCCCAGCAGAAGCTCGACGAAGTGAACAAATTCCTCGCCACGTCCCTCAAGGCCGGAGCTTAAGCTCGTGCATATCGATGATCAAGATGATGTATTGCTCTCAGACGCCTCGTCCGGCCCTGCTATCCCTCTGATCGTCGTCGCGATTGATGATGACCTTCTCCTCACCCTCAGGAAGCTGGAGCACGGCGGTGGTTTCACGACCACCTCCGCGTCTCACGAAGAGCTGCTGCAGGTCGAGGCGGACGGTCTCCTCCTCTTCAATATCCGCATGCTCGAAGCCTTCGAGGACCTGGCGCTCCTCCGTTCCTATCGCGAGAAGCGCCCGCTCCAGCCCATCATCGCCCTCTGCTCCAACGATGACGAGGATTTCGTGCTCGAGGCCTTCAAGGCCGGGGCGACGAATTACGTCGGCACGCAGATCGGTGCGCCGGTGCTGGCGGAGATCCTGAAAAGCTACTATAAGCTCAGCGAGGCCCCGCGCCTGGTCGAGATCCAAAACGTCGAGATGCTGCGTTCCATGGAAGCCGAGCGGCATGCGACGGAAGCCAGGCTGCAGGCCGAAAGCTCGAAGAAGCTCGCGGTGGCGCAAGCGGAAGCGAACAAACGCACCAAGGAGATCCTCGATGCCCTGACCGAGGGTTTTTTCATCGTCGAGAAGGATCTGACCATAGCCGACGTGACCTCGCGTTCCTGCGAGGCTATCTTCGGCCGCAAGATCGCGGGTCAGGCCCTGGGCGACTCTCTCGGGCTGGAAGCCGGCCGCGAGGACTACATGCGCGGCGCTTTCGAGCAGCTCTTCGAGGATTTCATGCCGCTCGAGATCAACAAGGGCCTCCTGCCCAAACGGGCGCTGACTACCGATCATCGCACGATAGCCTTCGATTATACGCCCGTGCTCGACGCGGGGGGCGCACCCGAGAAGGTGATCGTCGCCGCCATCGACATCAGCCACGAGGTCCACGCCCAGGAGCAGTTCGAGCAGCTGCAGAAGACGACCGAAGCGCTCTTTCGCATCCTGAGCGACAAAGGTTCGTTCCGCGACTTCCTGGTCGACAGCAAAACCGACCTCGCCACGCTGCGTTCGCAGCCGGCTGTCGCTCACGGCAAACGCCTGCTCCATACCCTCAAGGGCAACAGCGGCGTCATGGGCCTGCATGAAGTGGCGAAGGATATCCACCGGATCGAGACGACGCTCGAAGAGAATGAAGAGCATCTCGAGCCCGACTTCTTCAACCGTTCGGCGGATCAGATCGAAGCGGGTTTCAAAGCCTTTTTAAAGACCCATCACGCGCTCCTGCAGATGGACTGGGAGCATACGGAAGGGCAGGTGAGCCTCGCCGACCACGAGGTCACGACTCTCCTGGAGTTCGCTTATCAGGCCGAAGGCCCGCACAAGGCCGAAGCGGTCGCGATACTCGAGAAGACCAAGCTCCGTCCCGTGCGCTCCATGCTTATGGGGTATTCGGAGATCGTCGAACGCATGGCCCAGCAGCAGGGCAAGAACATCAGGTTCAAGGCGGTGGGCGATGATCTCCTGCTCGACCCGCATCGCTACGGCCCGCTTATGAAATCGCTGGTGCACGCCGTGCGCAACTCCTGCGACCACGGCATCGAAGCTCCCGAAGAACGGGAGCGCCTCGGCAAGAATCCGGAGGGGCAGATCACCTTCACCTTCGAACAGCAGCGCGAAGGCGCCCTGCAGATCACGCTCGCCGATTCCGGCGGCGGCATCCGCATCGACAAGCTCCTCGCCAAGGCGCAGGCCATGGGCCTCGTGAAGCCGGAGGACTTGAGCCGGATGCAGGTGAAGGACGCGCTTCGCCTTATCTTCAACGACGGTCTCTCCACCGCTCAGGATATCTCGGAAACGTCGGGGCGTGGCGTGGGGATGGCTTGCATCAAACACGAAGTGGAAGCCTTGGGCGGCGATATCCGCATCGCCAGCCGGCAAGGCGTCGGGACCCGCATAGAGCTGACGGTCCCACTGGCCTGAATCGAAGTTTTACTACCAATTATCGCTGTCTTTGAGGCCCAACGTCACCGTCTGTCCGTCGGTGATGAAGGGCCTTTTGATCAGCCGGCCCTGTTCGGCCAGCAGCTCCAGGACGCTCTTGTCCGTCATGCCCGGCAGCTTATCCTTCAAACCGAGCGCACGATAGGCCTCGCCGCTCGTATTCAGGAACTTCTTCACGTCGAGGCCCGAATTCTTCTGCACCTTGCTCAGCAAAGCCAGGGACGGCGGGGTCTCGGTGATATCGACGAACTCATACGGCACGTTCCGGGCTTTTAAGGCCTTCTCCGCCTTGCGACAGGAGTCGCAGTTCTTATAACCGTAGAATTGCAGCATGGTTCGTCCTTTCCGGCAGGCGGCCTTCGGATCAGCGCGCGCTGTTGTAGATGGCGTTCTGAAGGATATCGACCTTCTTCTTATAGAGGTCGCGATACTTCACGTAGACGCTGAGCTGAAGCTCGTATTCCTGCACGAGCCTCGTGATCTCGGCGTCCACGTTATTCGTCGCATTGCTGCTCAAAGCATGCAAGGTGTTTTGCCCGTCGTTGCTGTTCGTAAGGACCGAAACGACGCCTTCAAAGACGGCGGATTCGAAGGCGTTGGGCAGATCGATGTCCTTGAAAGGCTTGGTTAAAGTCGCGTCCATGATCTGTTCGAGCGTCTTCTTTTTATCCGAGGTCGTCGGCAAGCCAATCTGCGTCAGAACGCTATCGACGAGCGTCAGCGAGAGGTCCTGGCCGTCTTTGTTGACGATGAAGCCGAGGAGCTTGTCGGCGTCTTCGAAGTACTTCGCGATCGCGCCGGTGCTGCTGTCCCCATCGTTCAAGCCGATCTTGCGGCAGACCGATTGGATCAGAGCATAATCCGGATCGGCCTCGAGTTTGTAGCCCACCAGCTTCGCCCCGTATTTGCTGACGATCTTGTCCTTCACGCACACCCTGACTTTGTAGAGTATGTTCTTCGCCGACATGTCGCCGTTCGATTGCTCGGTGGCGAAATCCGCCGCGAATTGCGCGATGCGGCGCTTCACCTGCGTGAGGCTCTGCTCGGTGAGGTGATCCGTGCCGTCGGTCGCGGCCACCATCTGCTCGGCGAGCGTCACCGCGTTGTTGGTGTCCGAGAGCGAGGAGAGGATGTCGCGGGCGATCTTGCCCTTGGAGTAGTAAGCGGTGCTGCCGCCGATGAAATAGCGGTATTCCGCGGCGTCGGGCGCCGTCCGGATGAAGTTGAGGAAAGTCACCTCGGGCGATGAGGTCACCTGGATGTCGGCGATCTTCACGTTGGTCGAAGAGAGCGGCGAGATCGCGCCCGTGCGGTAAGAAGTCAGCATCGCCTGGACGATCGTGCGTTCCTCTTCATAAAACGGCAGGTAGAAGGCCCGGGTCTTCGCCTCGGTAAGGCTGGCGAACGCCCCCGTCGTCACCGGTTTGCCCAGTTTCTGCGCGGCCATCCGCAGCAGCTGGTCGCCGCTGATGCCGAGCACGTAGCGGTCGCGGATCGCGTTCAGCATATCGGCCCTGAAGCTGTCTTCGTCGAGTATGCTCGGGAAGAAACCGTTGGCTTTGATCAGGCTGATGCCGCTCGCGTCCGCCGAGCGGTTGGCGAACATGTTCACGGCCTTCAGGCGAAGCTCGCCGTAACCCGCGCGGATCAGGCTGCGGATCGGCAGCTTCTGGATATCGGCGCTGTAGACCACGTCCGCTGCCGGGTTGCCGACCGACAGCACCTTCTGGATGCTCGTGCGTCCGCGCTCCTGAGCGCCCAGCGCAGCATAATAATCCATCACGCTCTGATCTTCGCAGCGCACGGCGTCCTCGCCGGTGGCGTTGTAGATCGTCGTCCGCAGGGTGCCGAACGGCTGGATGTCGAGCGCCTGATAAGCGTCGCCGTCGGAGGCGAGGGCCACGCAGTACTGGTCGTTCGAGAAGGTGAGCTGCTTGTAGAAGTCCTTGATGAACTCGCTCGCGAGTTTGTACTGCGCGAGCTCGGGCAGCGCCTGGACCTTCTGCTCGATGCGGATGATGCTCATGTTGTCGGCGGTTTTCGCGGTCTCGCCCTGAACGGCCTTGATCTCCTCCTTGAGGCTCGCGATGCGCGCCAGCGTCTCCTTGCCGATCACTTTCTCCTCGATCTGCGACGAGGTGAAGATGTCGAAGTAAGGGTCGTTGAAGCCCTGGGCGAAGGCGCGATCGAAGAGGAGATAGCGGTATTTGTCGTAAAGCAGCTTGAGCGGGACCAGGTAGTTCGCGCTCGCCGAGTTGGCGATCGAGACGCCGGTGGCCGCGGAGTAGTTGTCGAAGCGGTTGGCGCTCGAGATCATGAAGAGGTTGAAGGCGTCGACGAAGGCGCGCACCTGCGCGACGGGATCCGAGCCCTGGTCCCAGCGACGGCAGTTGGGGGATTCGAGCGGGATCTCGCCGGTGGAAGCGATGTCGCCGTCCCAGCAGTAGCGGAACGAACGGAGGACGGTGCCGCTCTCGACGAGCTTCTTCAAACGCTCGTCGATGCTGGAGATGTCGCTCGGCCGGCTTTCGATGCTGACGAGGCCCTTGGAGGCGCCGGTCTTCTTATCCTGGACCTCGACCGTGTGATAGTAGCCGTAACGGATCGCGGCGATATCATAGGGGCCCGGAGCGAAACCGCGATGCGCGTCGCCGTGCGCATAGTCCATGACCGAAGTCGTGCGGACCTCCGGAACGCCGTTCGCGTCGCGACGGAAGTTCGCGGCATCCGAAGAACCCATGAAGTTGTGGGTCAGGCCGAAGTTGTGGCCGAATTCGTGGACGAGGGTCGAGACCAGGGTGGGTTTCATGAGTTTCTGGGCGCAGTCGTAGAAGACTTCCTTCTCGTTATCGAGGCGATAGTCGAGGCCCGTGGCCTGGTTCTCGGCGAGGAGCTCGTCGAGATAGTCCTTGAAGGCGTTGCCCGAGGAAAGGCAGACCTCCTCGATCTCCTTGAACGAGATCGCCGTGCCCGCGAGGTAATCGCAGCTGCCCTCCGCCTTGCTCA
>JASLCY010000125.1 GCA_030151925.1 Oligoflexus sp. | reverse complement strand
ACCCTCCCCGACTCGGCGCCGGGCCTGCTCAAAGCCGAGATGGAAGCGCTGGATTCGCTCATCATCCGCGCGGCGAAGATCGCGGCGGTGCCGGCGGGACAAGCGCTGGCGGTCGAACGCACGGTCTTCTCGCGGGAGATCCAGGCGGCGCTTGAGAGTTTCCCAAGTTTCACGCGTATCGACGATGAGATCCTCGCCTTGCCTTCCCCCGAAGAGCTGGCGACGAGCGGCGATACCTGGATCGTGGCGAGCGGCCCCCTGACTTCCGATGCTCTCGCCGCTTCGCTCCAGGCCCTGGCTCCCGAAGGCCGTCGCCTGCATTTCTACGACGCGATCGCGCCGGTGATCGAGATGGAATCGATCGATACGGATATCGTCTTCAAGGCCAGCCGCTACGGTGAGGAAGGCGAAGGCGATTACTGGAACGTCCCGCTGAACAAAGAAGAGTACGAGGCCTTCGTCGATGCGGTCATCGCCGCCGAGAAGATGCCGCTGCATGAGTTCGAGGATGTGAAGTATTTCGAAGCCTGCCTGCCGATCGAAGTCATGATCGAGCGCGGCCGCGAAACCCTGCGTTTCGGGCCGATGAAGCCCGTGGGCCTTACCGACCCCCGCACCGGCCGCTGGCCTTATGCCGCGGTGCAGCTGAGGCTTGAGAACAAACAAGGCTCGATGGTCTCGATGGTCGGCTTTCAGACCAAGATGAAATGGCCTGAGCAAAAACGCGTGTTCCAAATGCTGCCGGGGCTCGAGGAGGCGGAGTTCTTCCGCTTCGGCTCCGTGCATAGGAACACCTATCTCAAGAGCCCGGATGTCTTGGCATCCGACCTGTCTTTCAAGGTTTCACCAAGAGTGTTCCTCGCCGGCCAGGTCTCGGGCGTCGAGGGTTACACCGAATCCGCGGCCATGGGACTGCTCGCCGGGCGGGCAGCGTCGGCTAAGGCTTACGGCAAGTCCTTCCTCATGCCTCCGGTCGACACGATGATAGGCGCGCTCAAAAATTATGTGACCGAAGGCGGCCTCGGCGACTACTCGCCCATGAACACCAACCTCGGTCTCCTCCCGACTTTGCCGAAGAAAAGAGGCCAGAGCAAACCCGAGCGCAAAGCCGAACAGGCTCGCTTGGCGCGCGAGACTTTTGCTCGCTATTTAGGTATAAATTCCTGATCCATTTTGGAATTTAAGCCCTGGCCCGCCAGGGCTCGCCTTATAGGAGAGATAGCGTGCAGAACAGCGTCGTCAACGGACTCGGACGAGTACTGCCTCTGAACCTCATTAGTTACGCGACCGGCAAGGTCGCCGAAGTTCGCTGGCCCAAGCCCATCAACACCGCGCTCTGCAAAGGTTTTGCGAAAACCTTCGGCATCGACGTCGCGGAAGCGGAAAAGCCCCTCGAGGAATACCGCTCGCTCGAAGACTTCTTCACCCGGAAATTAAAGGACGGCGCCCGTCCCATCCTCGGCGAGATCAGCAGCCCGGCTGACGGCATCCTGAGTGAGTCGGGCCCGGCGACGAACGCCACGGCCGTGCAGGCCAAGGGTTTGACCTATTCGCTGAACGAGCTCATGTTCGGCCCCGAGGTCGCGCACGACCATCCCGTGAAGCTCAGCTACTGGGCGACGATCTACCTTGCGCCCCACAACTACCATAGGGTTCATAGCCCCATCCAGGCGAAGCTCAAGACCATCCGCTACTATCCGGGCGAGCTTTGGCCGGTAAATAAGCCTTCGGTGCGTTTTACGCCCCGCCTCTTCACGCGCAACGAGCGCCTCGTGTTCGACCTCGAAACGGCGAACGGCACGCTTTATCTCGCCATGGTGGGGGCCCTGAATGTCGGCAAAATGACGAGCCCCTTCCTGGAAGGGTTTGCGACGAACAACAGTCCACTCAAGGCGAACGGCCCGCAGACCTTCACTTTGAGCGAGGCAGAGGTCATTTCTGCTGGTGATGAGCTGGGAACGTTTTTGCTCGGATCAACCGTAATCATTGCTTTTGACGAGGCTTTGGCAAAGGGTTATCGTATTGAGCAAGCGTGGCCTACAAGGCCGGTGCGCATGGGTGAAGACCTCGGTATCCATTCCGTCTGAGCTTTCAGCTGTACACCGGTGTTCCCAAGTCGACTGGAGATGGAGAGTGATCGCCCTATGAACATAGCCCAACTGCGCAGAACCCATGTGATCTGGTCGTTTGAAAGCTCCTGTCTCAATGCGGACCTGCTGCGCAAAATTGATGTGAATAAGGTCGATGCTCTTCGTATCGTCTCTGAACGCGGCAGTATGAACCAGGTTCTCCAGTTCTGCCGCCAGATCAAGGCTGAAGTTCCGCAGGCGAAGGAACGCCTGCCTATCCTCGTGGATATCTACGATCAGGTCCGCGGGACTATCATCGAGCTCGATGGGCCGCGCGACATCGCCTTTGGCGACACGATCAAGATCTCGAACGCCAAAGGCGTCGGTGACCTGCTCCTCAGAACGGAGGAATGGCCCGAACTCTTTGCGCTCAATCAATCGGTCTACATCGGCAACGGCATGGTTGTCGGCCGCGTCAAAGCGATAGAAAACAATCAGGTCGTCCTTGAAATCGTTCAGGGCGGCACGATTTATCCGAACGCGGATGTGCACGTGCCGGCGACGATGAAGCCCCCCAAGATGGAAAGCACCGCGAAGGAAACCTGGGAAGCGGCCTCGGATCCTTCGATCGATTTTTTGATCCTGCCTTCGTTCGACGACCCGGCCGAGCTCGAGAAGGTCGTGAAGAAACTCGAGGCGCAGCCCTACTGCCCCTGGCTGCTCCTCAAGGTCTCGACCAAGAGAACGCTCGAACGGCTCGATGACCTTCTGCCGCTGGTGCGGGGTGTGCTCGTCTCACGCGTTTCGCTCGCGATGCAGATGGATCCAGCGCAAATACCTATGATCACTAAGGAAATCATTCAGCAATGCAACGACTACGCGAAGATCACGATCGTCGCGAGTGAGATGCTGGGTTCGATGCGGCATAACGTGACGCCGACCCGTGCCGAGGTTTCGGATATCGCCAACGCGGTGTTCGATGGTGCGGATGGCGTGGTTCTCTCAGAAGCGCTCGGGTTCGGAAAGTATGCTGAACGCGGCCTGCACCTGGCGATTCGTACGATCGAAGAAGCTGAGTTCACGGCGGGCGGCCCTTCGATGAACTGGGTGAAAAAGCATCCCGAGATCACCAACGAAATCGAAGCCGTGACTTCGAGCGCCTACCGCGCCGCCTATAGAAACCAGGCCAAGGCTATCGTCTGCCTGACGAAGAATGGGAACACCGCGCTCCACTTGTCTTCTTACGGGAGCCGGACGCCCGTCATAGCCGTGACGATGTCTCCGGACGTTATTCGCCGTCTGCGCCTCGTGCGGGGCGTCGTCGGCATCCTCCTCTCGGAAGCGCCCGACATCGAGCATGTGACCTC
>JASLCY010000101.1 GCA_030151925.1 Oligoflexus sp. | reverse complement strand
CCAAGCAGGCCGAGGCTCATGTTCAAGACGAAGAGCAGCGCGAAACGGGGATTATTACGCAATTCCTTCAGCATGTATCGAAAGAGCATGAGTGATCCCTAGTGAAAACGGCCGGATTGAAGGGTGAGTTGCCGGGTGCAGCGTTGGGCCAGGGCCGGGTCGTGAGTCACGAGCATCAGCGTCATGCCGCGTTCTTTCACGGCGGTGAAGAGTTGATCCATCACTCGCTCGCCCGTCGCATGATCGAGGTTCCCGCTCGGTTCGTCGGCCAGGAGAATGCGCGGTTCCACGACGCAGGCGCGGGCGATCGCCACGCGCTGCATCTCGCCGCCGCTGAGCTGCTGAGGCAGATGTTTGGCCCGGCTCGCGAGCCCGACCAGGTCGAGGGCCGCGAGCGCTTTGCTCTCGGCCTGCTTTTGCCCGGCGATATCGAGGGGAAGCATAACGTTTTCAAGAGCCGTCAGCCCCTTCATCAGATGGAACTGCTGGAAGATGATCCCTATGTTTTGCCCTCGGAATCGACTGAGCTGCGATTGATTCAGGCTCGCCAGGTTGCGGCCGTCGATGGTGATCGTGCCGCTATCGGCCAGGTCGAGCCCGGCGAGGAGAGCGAGCAGGGTCGATTTCCCGGAACCCGATTGCCCCACGATCGCTAAGGTCTCGCCGGCGGCCACATCGAAGCTCACATCGTGCAGCACGTGGATGGGCGTGTCCGCCTGGCGAAAGGATTTCCGGACGTTTTGAACGGAGACCAGGCTCATAGCTGCTCCTTGATGGTGGGATAGACGTGCGCGAGCACTCTTTGATAACCGGCCTCCGTGGGGTGTATGCCGTCGGCCTGATTCAAGGCGCGATCGCCCGCCACGCCTTCCAGCAGGAAGGGAATGAACGGGACCTTCTGCTCGGCCGCGACGCGGCTGAACGCCTTTTCGAAATCCTTCGGGAATCTGTCCCCATAGTTGGGCGGAGCCTTCATCCCGATCAGCACGACCTTGATCTTGGCTTCTTTTATCGCGCTTACGACGTCCGCCACGTTCTTGTAGGTCGTTTGCGGATCGATGCCGCGCAGGCCGTCGTTCGCGCCGAGAGCATAGATGATGAGGTCGGGGCGCTCGCGTTTGAGGTGGAATTTCAGCGTCGATAATCCCACCGCGGTCGTCGCGCCGCTCGAACCCGCGTTCACGACCTTCGCGTCCTTGAAGCCGTCGCCGTGCAGCTTATCCTCGAGAAGGCGAGGCCAGGTCTTCTCCTCGGGAACCCCGAGCCCGAAGGTCAGGGAATCGCCTATCGTGAGGATCTGCGGTTTGGCGAAGGCTGCGGAGCTGAGGAAGAGGCAGGAGCATGAGAGAAGCATAAGACGGCGCATAAGTTTTACACCATAAAAGAAGGGCTAAGCCGACATCGAGGCGATCGGCCTAGCCCATCTTAGTCAGTGTTCTTCAGCGTCGCAACGGTTTAAGCTATGATCTTCGCGATCGTGCCCTTGAAATCGTCGCCGCCGGTGGTGTCGCCGAAATCGTCCATAGGCCCGGTTCCGGCTTTGTTCTTGAGGCCTATGCCCGCGCCCAGCGTATTGAGCAGCTTGGTGTTGCGCGTATTGCCGAGGTTTACGTACTGGCCTTGCTTAAGGGCTCCGTTAGCGCTGCCCGCGATCAGGATGGGGATGTCCTTGAGGCTGTGGTAGCGGCCGTCGCCGACTTCCGAGCCCATCACGATGAACCCGTAGTCGAGGAGGGTCTTGCTGCCTCCCATCTTCACCTTCTGGAAGCTCTCGACCAGGTAGCGGAAGAGTTCGTTGTGCAGCTTGTCGTAATCGACCTGCTTGTTCACCGCTTCGTCCGTATCGCAGTGGTGCGTGTTCTCGTGCTGCGAGACCATGCCTTGCGTATAGGTGATCTGGTTGATGATGTCGCCGATCTGCAGGTTCGCGCAGTGGCGTCCGCCCGCTGAGATCGCCATGACGATGACGTCCATATGGAGCTTGATGATGGTCTGCATCGAGCTGTCGTTGTTGTTAGCCTTGTCCGAGCTGCCTTTGTCCTGCAGGTTCTTCAGCTGGTCCGCCGAGAGGGTCGCCATCTTGATCTCGGACTCGCGCACGAGGTTGAAGTGCGCCTGGAGGCGTTGTTTGTCGTCCGCGCTGAGGAGCGGGCTCTTCATCAGGTCGTTGAGCTCCTGCTGCACGTAGTCGATCGCGCTGGTGCGGAGGAGCTTCTTCGCGTCGTCGGCGCCCGGCGTCTTCTGCATCGAGAACATGCTTTGATAAGCCGCGTAAGGCTTCGAATAGGTCGCGCTCTGCAGGCTGCCGTTCTCGGTGAAGCTCGTCATGCAGCGCGAATCGCTGGTGCCGTGCGCATAGAGGGCGAGGACCGGATGCTTGTACTGGCGGGCGATGTAGTTGTCGAGCGATTCGCCTTTGGCCTGGATGTTGTTCTGGGCGGTGCCCGTGCGCAGGCCGCCGGTGCCCGTGAAGAGCTGGGCCATGCCCGTCGCGTGGTGGCAGCCGTTGCCGTCGGTGCCGCTGTTGTTATCGTGGTACATGATGCCGCGGACGAGGAGGAGGTTCGCCATCACGGATTCGAGCGGCGAGAGGCTCGTGTCCTTGATGAGGTCGTGAGTGAGCGCGCCTTCCTGTTTCGGCCAGTAGCGTTCGGTGATCACGCCCGAGGGCTGGCGGATGAAGACGCCGTAGCGATAATCCGCGTCCTGCGCCTGAGCTTCGCTATAAAAGAGGCTTTCCAAAAAGGGGAGGCCGACGGTCACGCCAAAGGCCCCTTTCAGAAAATTGCGTCGTTTAAGCTTTATCATGGTCACTTCCCTTTGTTACCGCGGAGTTTGATGCGAGAATCGGTCAGGAGCTGGATGAAGAGATCGCGGGTCGAGGCGTTATCCGCGGATTTCGCCGCGATCGCCTTGACGAGGCTGTCGTCCTCCTTATCCACGACGCGAGCGTACATGAAGCCCACCGCTTTCTGCGCGAGGCAGGTGTGCAGGTCTTTGCTCTGCGTGATCTTCTTGATGAATTCCTGCGGGCCGTTGTAATGGATGACGCCCGTGGTCAGGGTGAGGTCCGCGGCGGCGTTCACCGGCTGGCCGTTGTCGGTCGTGCGCCAGTTGCCGGCCGCGTCGTAGTTCTCGAACGCGTAACCGGCCGGGTTAATGTACTGGCCGTGGCAAGCCGCGCCGCAGGTTCCGGGGCCGGATTTCGCGTTCACGATATCGCGGGAGGTGAGCATGCCCGAAGGCGGATCGAGTTTGCCGACGTTCGGCGGGATGTTCGAGCTCACGTTCGCGCAGAGGAGTTTATCCGCGACGAGGACGCCGCGACGGATCGCGTTGGATTCGAGATCTTCCGAGCGGCGCGCGAGGCTGCCGACCTGGGTCAGGATACCGATGCGCTCCTTGGTATTGAGGGTCGTCTTCACGAAGCTGTCTCCGGAAGGCGCCTGGACGTTGTAGAAAGGCGCCGTCTTCGCGTTGACGAAGGCGTAAGGCGCGGAGAGGATCTGGTTGATGCCGCCCTTCTCCTTGACGACGACTTCGTCGATGAAGAGCTCCGCTTCCTTGGTCAGGACCGTGCCCATGTCGTCGGGCCAGGATTTGGCGATCGAAGGGTCCTTCTTCTCCACGTCGGCGTAAGTCTCGATGCCGAAGATCTTGTGATAGAAGTAGTTGAGGTTCGGCTCCGCCTTCGGATCGTTGATGAGGCGCGTCGCCTGCTTCAGGAGGCCCTCGTCGGTGAGGAGCTCGCCGCTGGCGGCCGCGTCGAGCAGCTCGCTGTCGGGGATCGTATTCCACGCCGCATAAGAGAGGCGCGAGGCGACTTCGTAAGCCGTGAGCGTCGTGAGATCGCTGGCCTGCGTACCCATTTCCACGCGATAGAGGAAGTAGGGCGATTGCATGAGCATATGCACGACCGCCTGCAGGCCGGCGGCGACCGCATCGGTTTTACCCGTGGTTTTCGGGCCGTTGTTATACACGTCCAGGAGGCGGGCGACCTGCGCGTCGGTCGGAGGACGGCGGAAGGCGCGGGTCGCGAGAGGTATGATGATGGCCTTGGCTTTCGCGTCGCCCGTGAGGCTCGCGGCTGCGGCAGGCACGAGCCGCGCGATGGCGTTTTTATCGCCGCCGATCTTATCGCCGAGAGTCTCCGCGGCCGTTATATAGCTCTTCCAGAGGCCGTCCGAGACGACGAGCGAGTTGCCGTCGTTGGCGAAGAAGGTATTCTGCGGATCGCCCGGGAACAGCGATGAAAGATTCGGTTGCGCGTCGAGGAGCAGCACGTCGCGGACCGAGTTCTCCCACTGGAGCTGGGTCAAACGCGGGAAAGCCGTCGAGAAGGTCAGGGACGTGGGGGTCGTGACTTCATCGCTATCACCGGAGCCGTCGGTGTCACCGTAAGAATTAGCGTCGCCTGTCCCGCCGTTGCCATCGAAATGGACCTTGGCCGGGGGCCGATTGCAACTCACGGTCGATCCCGTGAGGGCTGCGATAAGGCTAAGCGTTGTGATCTTCAGTTTCATGGGTCCGCCTTTCCTTTCGGCTCCCCAAACGGGGATCCGACAACCTCTCTTCGGCCAAACTGCATAAAATCTTTATTTCCAAAATTAAGTTCATGATATTATTAATATAGTTTAATCCTCTAACTTTTGTGGAGGGAAGGCCTTTCCCCTCTATTCCCAGGGGTTTGCGGTGTCTTGGATGGGCGTGGACGGGGCGGGGCGGACGTAGTATGAATGCCAAAGGACTTTTTTCAAACTGAGGGAATACGTGTGAGCTCCATTCACTACCAAGCGGGCGAAGCCTACTGTGAACGACTGTCCCTGCGGGCCATAGCCGAGGCCGCGGGCACTCCCTGTTACGTCTATTCCAAGGCGGCTCTCGTCCGGAAGCTCACGGAAGTGCGCGAAGCCTTCTCCGGATACCCGACCCAGCTCTGCTTCGCGGTGAAGGCGAACAGCACCCTCGGCATCCTGCGCGAGATCTTCCAGCTCGGGTTCGGGGCCGACATCGTCTCGCAGGGCGAGCTCGAGCGCGCCCTCAGGGCGGGCGTCAAGGCTGATGAAGTCGTATTCTCCGGCGTCGGCAAGAAGGCCGAGGAAATCACGCGCGCTCTCGAAGTCGGGATCCATTCGTTCAACGTGGAATCCCGCGCCGAGTTCGATATGATAGCTCAGATCGCGCAAGCCAAGGGCGTTAGGGCGCCCCTATCCTTCCGCATCAATCCCAACATCGACGCCAAGACCAATCCGAAGATCGCCACCGGCCTCTTCTCGACCAAGTTCGGGCTGGTGGAAGACGAGGCGCGGGAACTCGCCGAGCTCGCCCTGAACCATCCGCATCTCTACCTGCGCGGCGTCGGTTGCCATATCGGGAGCCAGATCCTCGACCTGCGCCCCTTCGCCGACGCGGCGGCCAAGATCGCCGCGATCGCGCGCTCTTTCATGGATCAAGGGCACAAGCTCGAATTCCTCGATATGGGCGGCGGCCTCGGCATCCGCTATAGGGACGAGCATCCGCCCGAGCTGAAGGACTACGCGCACGAGTTGATCAAGGTCGTGAAACCGCTCGGCCTCAAGCTCGTGATCGAACCCGGCCGCATGCTGGTGGGGAATATGGGAGTGCTGCTCTGCACGGTGATCGCGAACAAAAAAACGCCGCAAAAATCCTTCGTGATCGTCGACGGCGCGATGAACGACCTGATCCGCCCGTCGATGTACGACGCCTATCACGAGATAACGGCCGCGAGACAAACCCTCGCGAGCGAGCACCTCGTCGACGTCGTCGGCCCTATCTGCGAGACCGGCGATATCTTCGGCACGGATCGTAAGCTTCCGCCGCTCGCGCCCGGCGATCTCGTTTATCTGCAGAGCGCGGGAGCCTATGGCTCCTCTATGTCTTCGAACTATAACAGCCGTCCCCGCACGGCCGAGGTCCTGGTGGAGGGCGACTCTCTCCGCGTCGTTAGGCGCCGAGAATCCTTGGAAGATCTCTGGCGCCTCGAAGAATAGATAATCACGATTGATAAGACGAGGTTATCGCTGAAAAATATAAAGACTTCACTCTGGAGCGAATCGGGCCGATATATTCCTGATGTCGGTTCTATTCCCTCGAGAGGTAAAGCATGAACGGCGCAATCGTCGCAGCTCTCTTCGCGCTCGGCCTGGTCACGACCTATGTGAGCAACCTCAACAGGCAGACGAACAATCAGATCGCCAAGCAGAAGACCGAAGCCGGCTACGATTTCTCGCAAAGCCAGAACTTCTCCTCCGTCTCCCTCATGAAGAGCTCGCTCGACGAGACCAAAGGCAAGTCGGGTTACGGCGCGGCGCTCTATGCGCAGAATTATTTCGCGAACACCTGGAGCCTGGCGATCAACCCCGATCATGCGAATACCAAGGCGAAGCTCATCGGCGCTTCGAAGGTCGAATTCGACCTCCTGCCGGAAAGCCTCGAGGTGAAAGACGTCGCGGACATCATGAACGGCTCGAAGAACCAGATCATCCTCCTGCAGGCGCCGACGCGCGTCGAGATCGTGAAGCAGAACCACGATAAGGTCTTCCAGGCCTGGGTGCGTTCGGTCGATATCCTGGCCCTTCGCCCCGCGACCAAAACCACGCCCGCAGCCCGGATGAAAGCTCGCGTGAACCTGACTCCGCCCGAGCCCAAGGGGCTCGACCTCCTGGTGAAGGCGCCGGGCGATGCCGACTTCACGAAGAACTTCGGATCGGAGAGCCTGCCGCTGAAGGAAGGAACCTACCATTTCCGCCTCGTGGGTTCCGGCGTCGTCCACTACGGGCAGATCTCGGTCGACAGCAACGTTAACTCGGTCGGCCTCGATCCCAAGACGGGCGCCGTGATTCATCAGGCGAACAACGTCATGGCGTTCGATCGCCCCCTGGGCGAAGTCTCCGTGGTCGTCAAAGCGAAGACCTCCGAGGATAAGGAAGTGAACCTCAACAGCTGCGAATTCTCGAGCAGCAGCTATTCGAACCGGAACTCGTCCTTCCAGATCGTTCACGTGACCGCCAAGGCCTTCGGCGTCGCCGGAGAGGAGGCGGAGAAGCTGCGCATCTAAAAGAAGCTTTATATTAAAGTGCCGGATCTAAAGGAGGCGAACGACAGGTTCGCGAAGGCCGAGTGCCGGCAGATGTGTCCTGACGAGCTCGCTGCGACCTACGATCGCCGTTCGGACGAAGACAGGGCCAAGTTCCTCGACCTCTATCTCGACGGCGTGAAGGATCCGCGTCGGCGCGATCTCTTCAACCCCATGTGGACCGACCGCGTGAAAGGCAAGAACGTCAAAGGCGTGATCTGCTCGAACATGGACGACGACGCGACCGTCATCCTCTCGGAAAACGGCATGCGGCCGACCGAACTGCTGAAGAAGAACCCTAAGGACTTCGGTCAGATCGAGTGGGACGCTCGCCATCACGTTCGGTGGTTCGCCTACTCCGCCCCGGCCTGCGATCGCAAATACGTTTCGAACCGCAACGAGTGCGGCTGCTTCGCCGAAGATACCCTGATTACGATGGCCGATTCCTCGCAAATGCCCATCTCCGAGCTGAAAGAGGGGGATTACGTATGGAATCCGCAGAGCGGCAGGCCCCAGGCCGTCGCTCGCATAACCGCCGGTCCTGAGAAGGTCGCCATGCTCGGTCTGAAGATCAAGGACGAGAACCTGAAGGTGACGGTCACCCATCCTTTCCTGACCGCGAGAGGCCTGCTCGCGGCCCGCGACCTGGTCGTCGGTGATGTGATCCTTCGCGCCGGCGAGCAGCTCAAAGTGGAAGGGATCGACTCTCTCGAACCTGATCCTGCGAACTATCCCATCGTTTGGAACATCGCGTTGGTCGGGGACGAGCAGGAAATGAACGATCATTTCATACTCGCCAATGGTATCATGGCCGGAGACCTGTTCCTGCAGGAATCGCTGCAGAAGTCCAAACCCTAACGGGACGCGAAGGATCGCATGAAAGACCA
This sequence comes from Oligoflexus sp., assembly GCA_030151925.1. Classification (GTDB taxonomy): domain Bacteria; phylum Bdellovibrionota_B; class Oligoflexia; order Oligoflexales; family Oligoflexaceae; genus Oligoflexus. Next base: position 2,449 of record JASLCY010000101.1, on the reverse strand, counting down.
AGGGAAGAAGTTCGGCAGCTCGAGCCAATACATCATCATCGGCGTAAGCGTGATCCTGGTATTTTTCCTAGGGCGGCTGTCCTGAGAAATCCCGAACCGTCTCCGCAGACTCCCGGATCCGCGGTAAACGAAGAGAAGGGCGCGGAGACGCGTTATGCTCCTGAAGCCTCTGAAGATACGAAACCCCTCAATCCCGAGAAAGCCGGCCGGCGCCTGATCGCCAATGCCATCCCCATCCCCGAGTTCGAGCCTGGCGTCCTCAACCTGCAGGTCAGGCCGATCGAGACGTCCTGCCACACGGGCGACTATGAATTGATCCGCAACTCGGTGCGAAGCCTCGACGATAAGAGCCTTATCATCGAGCTGCGTTCGATCGCGCCCAAAGGCAGCGTGGCGCTGTCGGCGAGCATGCTGGATTTCGGCGGGAAGAAGGCCCTGAAGCTGCCCTACGGCAAGATCATCGATCCCAAGGGAAAACCGCAGTCTTTCATGCTCTTCATTTGCCAGGACGAGAGCAGGAAGGGGACTTGCGAGAATAAGAAAGTCTTCGCCAACAAGGGGTCGCAGCCTTTGGTAGCCAAGGACTTCAAGGACCGCATTTTCTACGCGCAGCTCTTGGTGAGGGATGCGATGGGCCTGCAGCTGTTTCCGAGCGCGAAGTGGGATAAGGCTTCGTTCCAGCATAACCTGGAGCTCTTCGATGACGGCATCGGCCTGTCCAAAGACGGTTTGGAAAAGGTCCGTTTGATCATTGCGAATCTTAAATCCATGCCGGCGCCGCTGAGCGGCAGGGCTTTGGAAATCGATCTTCCGGCCACCGATTCCAGCTGCCTCGGCCGCTGATCTCCAAAACCTTCAGTTCACGTTCGTCACGAGGCTCTTCGACACAACTTCATAGACATCGCTCGACAGCGGCCCATGATCGGAGATGCGCTGCAACTGCTCGCGCATGAGCTCCTGGCGCTTTTTGTCGAAGTTCTGGTAGCGGCTCAGCAAGGCCGCTATCTTCGAGGCGACCTGCGGATTCGTGCGATCGAGCTTGATCACGTAGTCGGCGACCAGGGCATAACCTTCGCCCGTAGGATTATGGAAGCCTCTCGGATTGCAGCGCTGGAACTGGCGGAAGACCGAATACACGCGGTTCGGGTTGTACAGGTCGAACGCCGGGTGCTTCAGGAGCCCTCGGACGTGCTGGAGGACCTGCGGATGGTTCGAGCTCGCCTGCGCCGCGAACCATTTGTCGATCACGAGCGGATCGTTCTCCCATTTGCGGTAGAAATCCATAAGGACGACTTCGCGCTCGGGATCGAGCGATGAGCAGAGGATGGTCAAGGCCGCGACGGCGTCGGTCATCGTCCGGGCTTCTCTGTAATGGGATTTCGCCAGGGCATACGCGTCGGCTTCGTGGCTGGCGCAGAGCAGGGCCAGAACCGTGTTCCGGAGTTCCCGACGAGCGCTGGCCGCCTTGTCCATGGCCGCGGGATCGGCGTTTTTGAGGCGATGATAGGCCGCGAGCAGCTCCGGCTTCGTTTGAACCGAGAGCTTGCGCAGGAACGTTTCGTGCTTCGCGAAGATCTCTCCGACGTCCGCCTGCGCGTTCTGCTGCACGAGATACTCGACCGTCGGCGCCTGCAGGAGCAGCGAAGCCAGACGAGGATCGCGGTCCGCTTCATTCAGGAGGCTTTTGACGGCTTCCGCATAGGCCTGCGGCAGCGTACCGGCAAGGATGAACTGCTCGGCCAGCTGCTGGGTCGCTTCGTAGCGATTGAAGGGATCCGTCTCGGCCGCGAGCAGGATGAGGCGCTCGGCCTCGTTCGTCGCCGTTTTCACGCGCACGGGAGCCGTGAAGCCGCGCAGCAGCGAAGGGATGGCGTCGTCCGGGATCCCCGTGAAGGTAAACGCCTCCTCCGCCTGCGAGATCACCAGCATGTGCTCATGTTTCGTCGCGCCCTTGAAGGTGGATTCCAGCGGCTTTTTATCGACGCCGATGAACGCGATCCGGAACGGGATGAGCAAGGGTCTCTTCGTCTTCTGGCCCGGGGTCTCGGGATGCTCCTGCCTTATGCGCAGCGTGAGTCCGCCGGCGCTTTTCACGCGCTCGACATGGAGGAGCGGAGTGCCGGACTGCTGATACCAGAGCTTGAATTGGTCGAGCTTGAGGCCGCTCATGCCCTCGATGAGCTTTAAGAGGTCCTCGACCGTGATCGCCTTGCCGTCGAAACGATGGAAGTATTCCTTCATCACCTTGAAATACGTCTCGTGGCCGAGGAGCGAATAAAGCATCCGCACGACCTCGGCGCCCTTCTCGTAGACGGTCGCGGTATAGAAGTTGTTGATCTCTATGTAGCTCTCAGGCCGCACGGGATGGGACAGCGGGCCCGCATCCACGGGGAATTGCTGGTCCCGGAGGCGCCGCACGTCATGGATGCCCTTCACCGCGGCCGAAGCA
>JASLCY010000083.1 GCA_030151925.1 Oligoflexus sp. | reverse complement strand
GCTTGAGCTGCTCCGCGTCGAGGCCCAGCTTCTGTGAAATCAGGATGCGGCTCATGGAGAGGATGCTGTTCACCGGCGTGCGGAATTCGTGCGTTACGTGAGAAAGGAATCGGGCTTTGACCTCGCTGGCCTCGCGGACCGCCTTAGCCTGATCCTCCAGTTCGGAATTCAGCGCGATCACGCCCCGGTTGGTGTCGGCGAGCTCCTTGTTGAGATCCTCGAGCCGCTTTTGATAGGCGACGGCGAGATCCTGCTGCTTGCGCAGCTCGTCGAGGGAGAGGACCAGCTCGGAGTTCTGCGCCCGGATCTCGGCGATCGCATCCTTCGGCCGCCACTGCAGGAGTTGATCGATGATCTTATGGATCTCCTGCTGCGTCAGGGGCTCGCTTTGGTCGAGGGATTTGGCGAGGGTCACGGTGGTGCCCTGCGGGGTCGAGACGATGTCGCAGGCGTCCATCAACCGCCGGCTCACTTTGAGGCCCATGCCGGACGGCGATTCCAGGGCTTTGTTCACATCGGGAATGCCGGGACCGAGATCCTTGATGCGGATCGTGAGATTGAGGGCGTATTTGTCCAGTTCGAAGGAAACGCTCCCGGCGCCCGCGAACTTCAGCGCGTTGCGCGCGATCTCGGAAACGGCTGTCGCGATCTGCGTTTGCTTGAGATGATCGTAGCCGAGGAGCGCGCTGATCTGCCTAGCCCTTTGCCGGCATTGGACCAGGTCGTCATCGGATTTAAGCGCCACCTTCAGCAGGCCTACCATACCGGACCTCGCGCGTTCTTCGATTGGAGTACGAGGACGGAAGCGTCGTCGCGTCCCCGACGGTAATTCTTCATGAGCGCGCCGGCGATGACTTCGGGATCACGCTGAACGAGCCTCGGGAGTGCGGCTTCGTCGAAGCGCGTGCGGGACAGGAAGCCGTCGCTGAAGAGGAGGAGCGTGGATTCGTTCGACCACTTGTAGCTGAAGCTCAGGAACTTCCGAGCGTTCTGGCCCACGATCCCGTCGTGCGATATGAGCCCCTGCGTTTTCCCGTCGGCGTAGATCTGCCCGCTGATGTTGCCGATGGCGCTGTAAAGCAATTCGCCCTTTTCCCTATCGATGCGGGCGATCGCCACGGCCGCTCCGCGGGTCCGCGCGAGGGCGAGGTGAAGATCACGAAGGCATTCTTCCGGGGCGAGCGCCGTCGAACGATGGAAGCTCTCCACGGCGACCATAGCCGTCTCATAAGCCTCCGGGCCATGGCCGAGGCTGTCGAGGAGCAGCGCCCACTCGTAGGTGGCGTCGGCCCGAAAAGAAAAGGCGTCGCCGGAGAGGGTTTCGCCGGGGAAGGGGAGATTGAGGCCGCCCTCGTTCAGGGCTTTGAGGCGTTGGGTCGGTTCCGCCTGGAAACGGCAATAGAGCGTCGTGCCCGAGCCGGGCTTCGTATAGATATCGAAGCAATCGGCGAGGCGCCTGAGAGCGCCGAAACCGCCGCCGGCCGTCTGCGTGGAGGAATAACCGTCCTGCAGGCAAAGATGGAGGTTCTCCATGCCCGGGCCTTCATCGAGCGCGAAGAACTCGAGCTCCCGGTCGCTATGGGAAACCCGAAGTATGAAATCGCCGCCCTGCGCGTGTTTTATGAGATTCGTCGCGACCTCGGTCGCGGCGATGGCGATCTCGCCGACTTTCACCTGGGAAAAACCCATAGTCTCGGCGAGGCGCGAAGCCTCCCGCCGAACCTGCCCGACGGCGCTCGGATCGGTCATCGCTATGACGAGCGTCTGCTCACACATATTATTTCCAACGCGTTAGCGTAATCGTCGTCCCTTGACCGGGCGCGGTCTGCAGGTCGAATTCGTGAACCAGGCGCCTCGAGCCGCTGAGGCCGAGCCCGAGGCCCGAACCCGAGGAGTAGCCGTCGCGCAGGGCCAGATCCACGTTCGTGATGCCGGGACCCTTATCGGAGAAGATGAGGCGAAGGCCCAAGCGGCCGCTATCCTCCAACTCCTCGATGGTAACATCTCCGCCGCCGCCGTAAATAAGCGTATTGCGGGCGAGCTCGCTGGCGGCTGTCACCATCTTGGTTTGATCGGTTAAGGAGAATTTCAGGCTCACGGCGACGCGACGAACCTGTTGCCTGGCCTCGACCACCTGCGACTCGGAGCGGATGGGGAAAGTTTCACTCTTCAGAGTGGGCATCGGCTTCCTCGTCGTCTGAAGTCGCCTCTTTCAGATCTCCTCGGACGACTTGAGACTCAAGCCAAGCCATGCCTTTCTCAACGTCCAGGGCGGTCTTGACCCCGGTCAGCGTCAGGCCGAGCTCGACCAGCGTGATGGCTACGGCCGGCTGCATTCCGACGACGACGGTGTGGGCGTCGAGCAATCGCCCGAGCATCGCGATGTGCGCGATCATGCGCGCGATGAAGGAATCCACCATGTCGAGCGCGGAAATATCGAGCATGACGCCTCTCGCCTTCTTTTCGACGATCTTTTCCGTAAGGTCGTCTTGCAGGGTCATCGCCAGCTTATCGTGCATATCGACCTGGATCGTGACGAGCAGAAAGGCTCCCATCTTGTGAATAGGAATGCGCTCCATCTCATTTCGCTCCGACTTTGGCTATTTTCGAGACGCTGTAGCCCCGCTGCTTCAAGGCGAGCCGGAACGCATCCGCTAGGCTAGCCTTGGTGTGGATGTGCCCCAGATCGATGCCGAGCTGGACGATCGTCTGCGCGATCTGCGGTCTGATGCCGCTTATGATGCAGTCGGCGCCCATAAGGCGTGCGGCCGCCACGGTTTTTATCAAATGTTGAGCGACGAGCGTGTCAACCGTGGGTACGCCTGTGATGTCGATAATCGCGATGTCTGCGTGAGACGTCACGATACTCTGGAGGAGGACCTCCATCACGGTCTGGGCCCGATGGCTGTCGAGGGTCCCGATAAGGGGAAGGGCGATGACGGCTTCCGCGAGTTCGACCACGGGAGTCGAAAGCTCAAGCATCTCCGCCTGTTGACGCCTGATGACTTCTTCCCGTCCCTTCTGGAAGGCTTCTATCGAATAGAGGCCGAGTTTGTCGAGGATCTCCGTGAGAGCCCAGATCTCGCCGATCAGGTCTTCGGGTTTGAGTGAGCTCTTCAGCTCGCGGAACAGGATGCTTTTCAGGGAGAAGACGAAGATCGCCGTTTCCGTGGGACTGAAGCCGAGCCTGGCTCTCGCCCGCGCGATCTCGTCGATGATGACCCGCGTGCTTTTCCAATGCTCGTCATTGATATTCAAGGAAAAATCGCTTCTGAGCACCAGGAGGAATGAATCCAGGAACTCTTTGTATTGCGCTCTCCGGGTGGATTCATTGATCAGGTCGCGGCGCATCGAACGCGCGGAGAGCTGCTCGCCGAGCCAGGCGTCGAGTATGGAGTTCTCTTTTTCAAAAACGATTTTGGGAAATTGAAAGCCCATCAAGACCCCTTTTTAGATAGCTGAGCGACGGGGGAGAAATTGCGGAGAAAGAATAGGTGTATTCGTCTTATGGGGGAAAGACAACGAATATGTTATGGCGGGCTGTAAATTCGATGGCAGCTAATTGACTTAGGAAGAGGAAGACGTTTTTATTCCTCCTCTTGGATAGAAAAAGTCTTAGGGGAACCGGGGCTAGGAATGAGCTCCCATGCGTTCCATGATTTTAGGTTTCTCCGGTTTGAAATCGACCCGATAGGACGTCTTGCATTGCGGGCAGTCGCCGTAGAACGGCGGGCGGAAATGAGCCTCGTGGATTTTGAAGTTCGCATTGCAGTTAGGGCAGACGGCGCTGGTGTCGAAGGATTTGACCGCCTTCAGATCCATGAAGTAGAT
>JASLCY010000070.1 GCA_030151925.1 Oligoflexus sp. | reverse complement strand
TAAGTTGGTTATAACGCCAGCCTGTCACGCTGGAGGCCGCGGGTTCGAGTCCCGTCGCTCCCGCCATTTTTAAAATGATTAAGCCGGAATCTTTTGATTCTGGCTTTTTTATCTTTTGGCCTTCACATCGACCTCAACGCTGTCTGTGTCGTTTTCAGCGTATGAGCATCCTTTAAAGGCGGTCTACCAAACATACGGGCGTATTCACGACTGAACTGGGACGCGCTTTTATATCCAACCCGGAAGGCCGCCGATTCCGCGTTCTCCGCTTCTTCGACCATCAGCCGCCTCGCTTCGAGGAGACGCAGCCTCTTCTGATACTGCACGGGGCTCATCGCCGTCGCTTCCTTGAAGTGCTTGAAGAAGGAGGAGCGGCTCATGTGAGCGTCCTTCATGAGGCGCACGACGTCGATCTCCTCGGTGAGGTCGGAGCGCAGCTTATGGATCGCTTTCGAAATACGATGCATCTTGCTGCCCGATCGCAGGAATTGCCGGATCGCCGAACCTTCGTTGCCCTTGAGCACATGATAAAGCAGCTCGCGCAGGATCAGAGGCCCGAGCGCAGCGACGTCCTCCCCGCGCCGCAGCAGCTTCAGCAGGCGAACGGCCGCTTCGAGCATGGGTTCGTTCGCTACGCCCGAGAATAAAGCGCGCGACGACTCCTCCGGTTCGAGAGGATTCGATTGGCGTTCGCATTGCGTCGCCACCTCGCTGAGCAGGAGAGGATCGAGGCGGATGATCAAGGCGTAAAAAGGCTTCTCCCGGGTCGCGTTCACCACGCGGCTCACCACGGGAATGTCGAGCGGCGAGATCGTATAGAAGGTCGCTTCACCGCGGAGGAGTTCCGGTTCCAGGCCGACTTCCTTGCAACCCTGGGCGACGATCGCGAGCGACGAACGCCAGAGCTCTTTGCGAGGAGCCGTCTCGTTCGATATTTTTAGGCAATAGACATGAGCTAAGGGCGTTGGGTTCGGTCCTTCCGTGGAGCAAAACTCAGTCATTAATCTCGTCATTTCCTCGGTATAAACCTTCATATCCGACCTTTCTGGCGCTTCGTGAAAGTTCCGTGATGATATCCGTCTTCGGACTTTTAGGCAAGAATTGTGGAAGGCTGTGGATTCACCAAAACACCGTCCCGGCGCAAACTTTGGGAACACATTTTCTCCCCCGGAGGATCAAGTATGCGAGTCTTTGTCACAGGCGCTTCAGGATTCATAGGTTCGGCCATCGTCGAGGATTTGATCAAAGCAGGGCACCAGGTCCTCGGGCTGGCGCGTTCCGAGGCATCCGCCCAGTGGTTGAAGGGAGCGGGCGCCACCGTCCATAAAGGGGATCTCAGCGATCTGGATTCCCTGCGGCGCGGCGCGGCCGAAGCCGATGGGGTGATCCACACCGCTTTCATCCACGACTTCTCGAAGTTCGAAGAGAACTGCGAGATCGATCGGCGGGCGATCGAAGCCTTGGCGAGCCCGCTGCTGGGCACGAATAAACCTCTTATCGTCACCTCCGGAACGGCGATCGCGCCTCAGGGAAAACTCGCGACCGAAGACGCCAAAGCTAGCGGTCATCACCCACGCAAAGCCTCCGAAGAAAGCGCGGAAGCGATGCGGGCCAAAGGCGCGAAGGTCTCGATAGTCCGCCTGCCGCCGACGGTGCACGGCGCGGGCGATCACGGCTTCGTTCCCGCTCTGATCGGGATCGCGCGGGAGAAGAATGTCTCCCATTATATAGGCGAAGGGCAAAACCGCTGGCCGGCCGTGCATAGGCTCGACGCGGCGACGCTCTATCGCCTGGCGCTGGAACACGGCGCGAACCTTCCCATCTATCACGGCAACGCGGAGGAAGGCATCCCGTTCAAGACGATAGCGGAGGCTATAGGCAAAGGCATCAACGTCCCCGTGAAGAGCATCGAGCCCACGAAGGCCGGCGAGGCGATGGGCTGGATCGCAGGATTCGCGGGCATCGACAATCCCACCTCCAGTCAGAAGACGCAGGCGACTCTCGGCTGGAAGCCGAAACATCCGGGTTTGCACGAGGACATAGGGCCGGCGGGTTATTTCAAAGCCTGAGGGCGATCTTATAGCTGTTGTCCACGGCCGCGCAGCACTTCAGAACGCAGAGCTCGAGGCTCGGGAAACGTTCGGCCTGCCCGTAGGCGACGTGGCCCTGGACGTTCGATGGGAAGCAGAGAGGGAGTATGCCTTCGCTCATCAGGATCCAATCGGCGGCGAGACGCGCGGTGCGGCCGTTGCCGTTGGCGAAGGGATGGACGTTGATGGTCCAGATGTAAACGTAGGCGGCTTTTAAGATGGGATGGGCGAGAGCGTTCACGCGTTCCGCGAGCAGGGCGATCGCCGGCTGGAAACTCTCCGTCGTCAGATATTCGTCCTGGCAACCGTAGATAGCCTTGTCGCGGAGCACGCCGGGCGAACCGACGAGAAGGCCGGCCAGGTCCTTGAGGCCTTCGAGCGAGAAGGCCTTCTCGTTTTGAATGGCGGCTTCCACATAAGCGTTCGCCTCATCCCAGCGCCCGCGCTCGACCGCGTCGTGGAACAGGGAGTTCGAAGCCAGGATCCGTCTGCGTGCGAGCGTCTCGAAATCGGGGGCGACGGCCTCCTCAAGCTTGGCTCCGCTGCGCGCAAGATCCGAGAGAGCCGCGTCGATCCTTGGCGAATCGAGCGGTTCGCTCAGAAAACGAAGTATGGCTTCGTCCCTTGCGTTCATGGCTTATTTCTTAACTTGCGTGAAAACGATAGGTCCGGAGACCGCTTCGCCGATCGTCGTCGCGAGGCCGAGGTCCGCGCTGTCTTTGATCACGAGGATATCCTTGCCGGGCCTGTCGAGCTCGACGCCGATGTCGGTGAGGACCGAACAGTCATCGGTCGAGTCGCAGGTGAAGGCCTTGAAGGAGCCGAGGTTCTCCGAGCAGTCCTTGCTGGAATCGCAGAGGTAGCCCTGGTAGGTGGCGTTCTTGTTGTTCTTGAGGAAACGCGCGGTGCCTTCGGCGGTGATTTCGCCCGTCTTCACGTTGACGAAATCGATGATCAGCTCGTCGTCGAGAGTGATGCCCCAGGTCTGCTCTTCGCCGACGTATTTATTGCTGCCTTCGGTCGCGGCGCGGAAGGTCGCGCGGACTTTGTATTCGCCGCTCGCGGTCTGGAAGCTCTGGTTCGAGAGATAGACGGCCGTCCAAGGATGGCTGGCGTGAGCTTTGGTGCTGATGCTGCTGACGTCGGCGGCCGTGAGGCGCGAAGCCGCGCTGGCAGCGAGGATAGCGGAGACGAGGGCTTTTTTGTTGTTCATCGGAGATTCCTAATCGAGTGATTGATACGCCAAGTTCGGCAGGAGGTTCTACAACACGGCTCCGAACCGGAAAACACCAATTCTCTTCATGAATTATTCAGTATAGGAATAATTCTGAGCCCCTGATATCAGAGCTTTTTTAGGCGAATCGGCGAGAGCTGGCATGGGATTTGAAGGGTTTAACCCAAAGTTCGGCGGAGGAAATGGCCGTGAATCATGTCGTGACACAAAAGTCTGATAACTGGGATGTGATAATCGTCGGCGCGGGACCTGTAGGCCTCGCTCTGGCCAAGGGCTTGGCGCAGGATCAGAAGCGGGTCCTCGTCCTCGAGCGGAAGGAAGCCTTGAGCCGCCACTCCAAGGCCGCAACCGTGTGGCCGCCCACGCAGGAAGTCCTCGAACGCTTGGGCCTGCTCGATGCTTTCGTGCAGCGCAGCCTCACCTACGAGGACGTGCACATCTGCGACGCCGATGATCCGAAGGATCGTTATCTCCTGCATTTCCCGCTCTACGAACTCAAGAACGATACCAAGTTCCCCCGCCTGCTCGTCATCCCGCAGAACGAATCCGAGGCGATCCTCTTCGAGAGCCTGGAGGATGAGCCCGATGTCGAGGTGATGTTCGACGCCACGATGAAATCCCTTCTCGATACCGGCGAGGCCGTCGAGGTCACCTATGAGAAGCAGGG
>JASLCY010000386.1 GCA_030151925.1 Oligoflexus sp. | reverse complement strand
TCCTTGCCGCGATAAATGCAGATATCGCCCTTCGCGTCGTCCTTGAAGTAATTCATCGCCAGGCTCTTGCCGTCCGGGCTCAGGGCCGGGGTTTTCGCATCGGCCTTGCTGTCCGTGATCGCTTCGGTGATCCCGGTCTTGAGGTTCAGGCGCATGATCTGCGAGGAGAGGTTCTCGCTCCGCGTGTAATAAAGGTAGGTCTCCGCCTCGTCGACCGTGGCCTGGAAATTATCGTTCGGGCCGACCGTCATCCGCTTCAGGGGCAGGAGGGTCTGTTCCTTGCTCGCCGCCAGCGCAGGCGCCGCGGAGAGTAGCAGAAGCCCCAGCAAAAGCCTTCGTATCAATCGCATGCCGCGCCTCACTTCTTATCGTCGTGCGTCATCGAGAAGATCTGCCTAGCCTCGACGTTGTCGCGCGTCTTCTCGAGCGGGGTCGGGCCGGCCTGAAGAGCCGCTTCCTTGTATTTCATATCGAGCTCCGGCCACTGCCCGCTGGCTTCCAGCTCAAGCACGGTCTGGCGATCGATGAGATAGACATCGGGAATGCAACCAGTCAGCATGAAGGCGCTCAAACACAGGCATACTCTCATCAATCGCATGGTCACTGACCTCCGGTCTGTAAGAATTTCTCGACGGTGAGCAACTGCTCGCCGGCGTTGGCATTGATAAAGGCGGTAAGAGGGATGGAGCGGATCGAGATATCCGCGCTCACCGCTCCGCCCAGGCCGATCAGCAGATCCATCAGGCCCTGCTCCATGGAGATGGAGACGAGGTTCGGATAAGAGACCTGCAGGGCGCGGCGCGCGGCCATCATCTGCGTGTCCTTGTAATCGGGATCCAGGACGTCGATCATCGACAGCAGCTGGGCCCGGCCGATCGAAGTCACATCGATGCGGCCCGTCGCCAGGCGTTTCCTGATATCGAAATTCGCCGCGGCGCGGCCGCTGAGCACGCCGCTCGACTTCTTCCGACGCGCGGGCTCCTTGAGGAGCTCGGGCTGGAGGTTCGAGAAACGCCCGAGGAAACCGAGCTGGAGCCGTTCGGGATGCAGGTCGATGAACACGCGGCCGAGCGCGCTGCCGTCCAGCAGGTTGGCTTTCAGATCGTTCAGGAGGATCAGGTTCTGCCTAAGCTCGAAGTTCTCCGTGATAGGGCCCGCGAGGATGTGCTTGAAGCGGATCTTCTGGATGTTGAGGTTCACCTTCTGGGCCAGGTAAGGGTCGACGTTCTCGAAGTCCACGCGCGTGAAGGGGTTCTGGGTATTCAGATAGAGGAAGCCGATGCGCCCCTGCTCGTCGAGGCTCAGCTCTTCGGCGAGAGTGAGTTTGCCGTCGATGTTATCGACCTGGATATCGCCGTAGGTGAAGGAGAGGTGGTTGAAGTGCGGCTCCGACTGCAGGGCGAGCACCTTCTTATCATAGAGCGTGAGGTTGATGGGAAACTCGAAGCTTCCCCTCCCCTTGAGGCCCGCTACGGTCCGGCCTTCGGGCAAGGCGCTCTTCAGCATCCCCGAGAAGCCGCCGCGCCCCGTGCTGAGGGCCATATCGCCTTTGCCGCGGAAGTTCAGGAGGGCGCCGTCGACGGTCGCGAGCAGGTCATCGAGGATGAAACGATCCTTCTTCAGGACCTGCGCCTTGAGTTTGAGCACCACGTTCTGCACGACGTCCTGGACCTTCTCCGCCGCGGCCATCAGTGGTTTGACCGATTTGATGCCGGCGTTGAAGTTCACGTCGACCCGGTCCTGCGTATCGATATTATCGACGTTGACGTTGAGACCGCCATCGAGTTTCGAGACCGTCGCGAGATCCTTCGCTTCGACCGCCGGAGCGGAGATCTTGGTCGCGAGATCAAAACGCGCCTTCAGGAGCTTCGCGGCCGACTCTATCGTCAGCGGCTGGTTAAGCCTATATTTGACGCTATGATCGCTCTGCGAGACCACCTGCTTCGCGCGGATCGTCGCCTGCAGGGTCTTGGGATCCCAGCTCGGGACGTCCTTGATCCGGGCCGCAGGATAATCGAGATCCACGCCGAGGTCGCTGTCGAGCGTGATAGCCGCGACGTCGTCGAGTATCTCGAGGCCGTCCATATACTGTTTGAAGCTCGGATCGACCTTGGCCTTAAGGGTGTTGGTGAGATGGAGGTGATGCGGTTTCTCCCCGGCCTCCAGCGTCAGGGCCAGGAGTTCCTTGCCGTCGAGCTGCGTCTGGCCTTTCAGCTTCGCTCCCAGGAGATCCGCGAAGGCGAGCTCGAAATCGAGGTCCTGGTGAAGGGCGACCGCCTTCTTGATAAGTTTATGCTTGAGTTTCTCGACCGTGAGGCTGAGCTTGCCCTGAGCCTTCTTCTCGTGGGTCGTGGCGTCGAGGTTCAAGGCGAGGTTTTCGAACCTCGCCAACGCCTTGCCGGTCGCCACGGTCTGTTTCATTTTAAGTTGTAACGAATTGGTTATGGTTAGAAGACTCCAATCCTGCGTCTGCTCAAGCGGCTGCTCGTGCTGAACCTTGAGGGCGTCATCGAGCGTCAAGGCCGGCCAATCGAGGAGATCGAGCTGTCCGAGCGCCGCATGCAGGGCTCGCCAGCTCTGATAAGTCTTCACATCGGCGTGCAGGCCCACCGTCGCGAGATTCCCCTGGTCCTGAGCCTGCCCGTTGAGCTTCAGGGCTTCCTTCTTATTGAGATCAACGCTGCCCTCGAGCTTCACGACCCGGGCGGGCTGATCGACGTCGAACGCGAAGAGCGTCCGCAGGTCGAGCGCCTGATTCAACTGCTTCAGGCGAATCCCGTCCCCGGTCAGCGCCAGCTTGAGCGGCCCCTTGCCCTGTTTGATCTCCCCTTCCGCATCGAGCTTGAGGCTCGGCACGGCGACCGTCTTCTGGCCCGCCTGCACCAGCGTCAGGCCCTTGCTGTTCAGGGAAAGCCCGCCGCTCTCATCGATAGGCAGAGCGAGATCCAGTACGGTCACGCCTTTTTTCGGCAGAGTCCCGGCATGGTTCGCGGCGAGCTTGGCGTCGAGAGCGAGTTCTTTCAGGTCCGCGACCAGGGCGGCCCCCTGCGTGACATGCGTGGGATCGAGGTGCACCAGGACCTCGGGCACGTTCAGTTCCCAGGCGAAGTCCTGGTCTTTCAACCTGGCTTCGAAGTCGAGGCTCGGCTCGATCCGCGCATACGTGGTCGCGCTCAGTTCATGTCCCTGGTGAAAATCGAGCGCCACCGGTACCTTCGCTTTGAG
>JASLCY010000608.1 GCA_030151925.1 Oligoflexus sp. | reverse complement strand
CCTTGAAAACGCAGATCTCGGCAATGCCATCATCCGTCCGTATGCCTTCGCCCCAGCGCAGCCGCGTCGCGCCCATCGATCCCGCGTTGGTGACGATGATGGTCGAGGCCCGGACCTTCTTCCGCGCGCCGTCCACGGTCAGGTCGAAGGCCCAGATCTTTTCTTTGAGCATCAGCTTCACCGCGTTGTAGAGATAGGCGATGCGGCCCAGTTTGCGTTTGAGCTCGGGATCGGTGTGCAGGGTGATCTCCGAATAGGTTCCGATGCTGACATGGCAAAGATAGGTCCGCCCTGCGACCTCGAGGACGTCGATCGCCTTCACGTGCCGTCCCGTCAAGGCCAGATCGGCCGCGGCTTCCTTCTGATGGGGAATGCCGTGCTCTTTCGCAAAGACGTTGGCCGTTCCGCAGGGAATCGCCGCGAAGAGCAGGCCGCGCCGCCGCGCGATATGAGCGGTCGCCGCCAGCGTTCCGTCACCGCCCGCCGCAACGAGCACATCCGCGTCCCCGGCCGAAGATTGCAGCGCCGCTTCGAGATCCATGCCTTTCCGGAGTTCGATGAAACGCACGTTCTTCTGCAGAAGTCGCGCCTTTTCTTCCATATACCGCTTGAGGTTCGGCAGGTCGGCGCTACCGGATTTTTCGTTCAAAACGATGACATAGTTAAGAAAGCCGGATTCCGGCTGCCAGTCGCGCTTTCCTTTTGCGGCCGGCTCCGCGTATGATGCTGGGGTAGTTTTCGCCTCAGGGGAGCCTTCACCATGAAACTTGTCCATATCTCAGATATCCACTTTGGGCCCCTCTACGATCCAGAGGTCGGTGATAGTCTCCTGGAATGCCTGGCAACGCTCGGTGGCGATACCTTGATCGTCACTGGAGATGTGACACAGAGAGCCAAGGAGAGTCAATTCATCGCCGCGAGAGATTACCTAGAGAAGGCGAAGCAACTCTTTGAAAATTTTGTCATTTGCCCGGGCAATCACGATATCGCGCTGTTTCGCGTCTGGGAACGCGTGCTGGCTCCGTTCGCGCTCTACCGAAAGTATATTCATAAGGACCTGGATCAGGTCTTCCGCGGCAAGGACGTGACGGTCGTCGCGTTGAACAGCGTCCGCCCGCTGTCGCGCATCGTGCAGGGCCGCCTCTCGAGCAAGCAGTATACGATCACCTCGCGGGCCTTCCGGCAAAGCGACGAGAAGAGGCTGCACGTCCTCGCGTTCCATCACCCGCTCGTCACCTTCAGCGCCGACGACCACTATCCGGGGCTCGACGTGTCGTGGGATACGATCTCCGAAGGCGAACGAGTCGACGTCGTGCTCACGGGCCATCGGCACGATTCCGATATAAAACTCCTGCCCGCGGAAGGGCAGAAGACGGCGGTGCTCATCATCTCGTGCGGCACGTCCGCTTCCAAGCGCGGTCGCGGCAAGGACGCGGGACGCAACAGCTTCAACGTGATCGAAGGCACGCGCAGCGACCTGAAGGTCACGACCTACTATTACGATCGCGAAGCGAAGAGCTTCCAGGTCTCGACCGTATCGAACTACGACCTCACCGCCAAACAATAGCCGGCGCGCAATCGGCAAGCCGCATGCGAGGTATGTGACAGTCCATAAGACTCCCGCCTAAATACTTGATCAATCTTGCGTTGTTCACCAAACTGATAATTTATAACTATTTATAATTATTTAATAATTAGCTACCATCGAGAACTGTTCTCCGAAAGTGCGGACCCTCTTGCCCCGACAACCAAAACAGATTATAAAGAGCGGCAATATGGCTGCATTAATGGCGGCCTGTTCCTGAGCCTCCCTAGGGAGGTTTAGGCCCAACTTAGAGGCCAAACATGATCCGCTACCTCAAAATCCTCATCGTAATCGCCATCGGCACCACCCAGGCTCACGCCTTGGAACTTCAGACCCGCGAGAACAAGCTGTGCGGCGTCGAACGTTACGTTTCCCATACCAACGACAACCGTTGTCCCGTGGATCTCTACCAAAGCATCGCCGACTCGGCCTGCAACGAAATCTTCAAATCGAAGCAAGATGGCAAGATCTGTGGGTACGACCTCGGTCATGGATCGTCACGTTGCGATCCCGCCCCTGGAAGCCACAACCCGCCGCTCCAGACGGCCCCTGATCCCGAGCGCGGCTGCCCGGGCGGCTACGTCCTCACCAAGGTCCCGACTCCGAAAACGTGTCGCGATAAATCATTTGGTCACGAAGGTTGGGAATTCTGCCGGTCGCCTTCTCATCCTGCCGAGTCCTACCAGACCTGCGAACGCCCGGAGTTTGGCGTTAAGAACTACAAGACCTGCTCGTTCTATAAGACCCCCGAGGAACTTGACGCATACATCGATGCCACCAAGGAGTCGCTGGAAGAGTTCCGCTCGGCCCTTCCCGATCGCCAAGGGCAACTGTTTGCTTTGCTGAAATCGGAAAATGGCCTCGGCTGTACCATCACAAAATATCTTAACAACCCGGACTACACGGAAGTCGTTAACGACCTGAAGGACAAATTCAATCTGATCTTCGGGTATTCGTATGCGGACGCGGTGCTTGATTGTTCGGACGAAACTTTGAAGTCCACGAAGATCGAAGTCAAAATCGATAGCCTCGACTGCGACACGCTTCCCGAATCTCTAAAGGCCGTGGCCAAACCTGATTCGATCACAGATGCCCAGTTCACGCAGTTCATCAAGAAGTGCAATGCAAAGCGTTCCTACGACAATATCGTGAACTGGTTCGCCACTAAGCAAACCGAAACCGATCAACTCCTTGGTGATCTTGCGGCCAAATCCGATCCCGCCGCGGCCCAGAACCTTCGCGATCTCCAAACCAATCTCAAGGCAGGAGAATAACCAATGAAGAAGTTGATCCTTAGCCTTGCTCTCGCATCCTCAGCTTCGGCCTTTGGTGCAGATATCGAAGCCTGCAAGTTCAATCGCCCAGCCGACGGCGATCAAAAAGCTGCCAAGGCAGTCATCGCCAAGTTGAAATCCGACTGTGTTCCCCGCATTCAACGCGTTCATACCTGCGTGATGCGAACCAGACTCCTTATGGAAAACATCAACGATCTCACCAAGGTTTTCCTGGTCAGCGATTCGTCGAAGCCGCTGATGGTGGACGCCGCCCTCAAGGGGCCAATCGATACCCACTCTGTAGATATGAGTCTTTGGTCAAATTTCGCCGCACTCGAGAAAGATTACCAGGCCTCTCTCGATACCATTGACGCATTCGTTACAAAGTTCTCCGTGAAAACGGATGACAAAGAGAAGATCGTCGACTTCCTGAACGACCTCGACCAAGGTTATTCGCAGGGATCCGACAATCTTGCCAACCTCGCTATACGCGAATCCGCTCTCCTCACATACATTGATCAAGCGTCTAAAGCCCTTGATCAAAGTGCGGATTCCACTAGACCGGAGATCCAGTGGCTCGCCTCAGATGCCTGCAAAGATGCAGACCTTAAGCCGGCATTGGCCGCGACTCAAGCCTCCATCACTCAGATTTCGCAAAAGATCGACACTATGCGGGCCTTCATGCTCCGGGCAAAACAGGCTCGCGCCCATCTTATGGATTACACCTACCAGGCCGTCCGTAATGATATCGTGACCAAGTACAAGGATCAGGCGATCAAGGAGCTATCGGCCTTGAGCGGCACCATCGATACGATCCTGGAAGCCAACAAGATCATGGAGGGGTACCAACTTTGGACCCTCGGACTCGTATCGGATAACGAGCGGAGCTCCTCGGAATCCCTTTACCTGCAGTTTGAGGAGTCTCAGCGCAATTACGCTGTCGATTACATGACCGCCACGGAATTCCGCGACCGCCTCCTCCTCGCAACCGCAGATCATCCAGAAGTTGCGGCGCCTTACACCCAAATGCTTACAAACCAGATCGCGGGCCTTCAGGAGAAGGTCAATCGGGTCCAAACCATGGGCTGGGCGGGATTTCTCGATCGGCAGAAATACCTCACTAACCGGCGAATTCAAAATGCGGACCGTTATTCAGCGGCTTGCATCACCAATTCCAAGGCTTACCTCGAGCAGGCGAACGCGGTTACAACAATCGAGCAATACCGCGTTGTCGAAGCCATCTACAAAACAACCGCGAAATCGTGTCAGGTGGCCCCATGAAGAAGTATCTACCTTCATTCTTCATGATGTTCCTATTCACCGCCTGTAATCCGGCGGATGACAAAGAGTTCAGCGAGCATTGCCGTGGCCATGGCCTGACGGATTGCTCGACCTACCAGGAGATTCACAGCGGCCCGACCTCAGGGCCGATATCATGGTCCAATACTACGGATTCCGCTCCTCCCGGTTCTGGATCGGACAAGCCGCTCTTCAGTTTCAGCACAGATAAGAATGTAGACGATGTACCAGACGACGATACCGGCAGCTTCGGCACCTCGGGACAGACAACCGGAACGAATTGGAACGGCACGAGCACGGGTAGCGGCCCTATAGGCGGGAACGGCAATGGTAGCCAGGACAGCCCCACCCATGACCACGGCGATACCGACCACGCCCCGGGCTGCGATACCCCCGGTGAGTGTGCGGATTCCGGAAATGGCAACAAAATCCCTAAACGCGATCCCAAAGGATTTGAACATGCCGTCGACGAGATCGGCAAAGGTCTCACCGATCTCGCGGGAGAACTGAACGGCAGCAATAACAAGAAGCGTAAGAAAGCCCACGAAGCCAAAGTTCTCCTCCAGGATGCCAAGGACACCTTCAGCCAGGTCGATGCTCTGAATACCGCCATTGGCCAAGAGGTTGGCCTCCTCAACGGCCTAGGTCTGGGCCTCGGCCAGACGAATTCCGGATTCATGCTCAATGCGTCCGAGGAAGCAATTAACGGGATCTCCGGTAGGTACAATGCAAAGAAGGATGGCATCCTAAACAAGACGCCAGAATTCGATGAGGATAAGAACCCAGCTACGGCCAATGGTGGCCAAGGCGTCTATTACGAGAACCAGAAGATTGCGTCGGGCCGCAAATACGTCGCCTACGCTCGTCAGAACGTCGAAAGCCGCAAGGGCCAACCCGATTACGAAGCCCGCACAGCCCTCGTGAACATGGCCGACGAAGCCATGAACGCGTCAGAGGCCGCCTACAGGGAAGGCAAACCCGTCGAGGGGAGCACCTATCACGAAATCGGGATGGCGTTCGCTGACGTTGCGTTGTCCCTTGTGCCAATCGTCGGAACCGCGAAGGATGCATACGAGCTAGCAACCGGCAAGAGCCTCCTTGACGGCCATCAGCTCACGACCTTCGAGCGGTCCATGGCGGGCGTTGGCATTGCAACCCTTGGCTTTGCCAAGTTCGGAGCGTTTGGTAAACTTGCTAAGATCGGAGGCATCATTGCCAAGGGCGCACACGGTGCAGAGGAAGCTGCAAAAATTGCTAAGGGGTTGGAGCGAGGTGAGGAGATCGCGGCGGCGGCAGAGAAGGCGGGAATTCACGATCTAGCGCTACTTGATGAAGCCGCTGATGC
>JASLCY010000599.1 GCA_030151925.1 Oligoflexus sp. | reverse complement strand
CCTACGATCAGTTGGAAGAGCTGAACCTGCAGGCCAAGCAGAAGATGGCGGCTGGCGAAAGCGAATCGAACCTGCAGGAGCACTACCTCCGTTATCTGGCCGACGAAAAGCGCCTGAAGGCCGTGACCGTGTGCTTCTCGGACCTCGAAGGCCGCTTCCACATGCTCGACTACGATAAGAAGTTCCTCATCGGCTCGCACGACAACCTCACCTTCGACGGCTCGTCGATCCGCGGCTTCTCGGTGCAGAGCGAATCCGACCTCCGCCTCACGATCGATTGGGGCACCTTCCGCTGGCTGCCGAGCGACGTGTTCGGAGCCGGTAAGGTGATGGTGTTCGGCTTGATACAGGACCGCAACCGCGGGCCCTACGACGCCGACATGCGCGGCCAGCTCAAACGCTTCAACGAGAAGATCCGCAAAGAGCAGGGCCTCACGACCAACTTCGCGGTGGAGGTCGAGGGCTTCCTCTTCCAGGGCCGCAACGCCGAGCAGTGCTACAGGTCGGAAGCGGATTTCCAATTCGTCTCGGAAGGCGGCTACTTCAATACCCTGCCGACCGCCCCCTTGCGCCAGTTCATCGATCGTTTCGCGGAAGCGCAGCGCGCGCTCGGCTTCGAGAATGAGAAAGACCACCCGGAGGTCGCGCCTTCGCAGTTCGAGCTCAACTACAAATACACGGACGCCCTGATCGCGGCCGACCAGGTGCAGATGTACAAGCTGCTCGCGCGCCTGATCGCTTCGAACATGGGCTACACCGCGAGCTTCCTGCCGAAGCCCAAGGTCGGCATCAACGGCAGCGGCATGCACACGAACATCTCGCTCTCGCGCAACGGCAAGAACATCTTCTTCGACGCGAGCGGCCCCGACCAGCTCTCGAAGGAAGGCTGGAACGTGATCGACCGCATCCTCCAGAGCGCGGACGGCCTCTGCCTCATCCTCAACCCGTCGGTGAACGCTTTCCGCCGCCTCGATCCCCACTACGAAGCGCCGAACCAGATCCGCACTTCGGCCGTCGACCGTTCGGCGATGATCCGCATCCCCATCGGCAACGAGAAGTCGGCGCGTATCGAGGTCCGTTCGGTCGGTCCCGATGCGAACCCTTATCTCACGTTCTATTCGATCCTCAAGACCGCGATCGAGGGCCCGGTGGACGCGGCGAAGGTTCAGCACAACAGAACCCGCACCGATCGCGTGCTGCCCGACAACATTCAGGACGCGATCCGCAACTTCCAGGCCGATCCCTGGTTGGCGCAAGTCATGGGTGAGCGCATCGCTAAAAAATATGTCGAGCTCAAAATGGCGGTGGCAGACCGGAGTCCTAAGTCCCTGGGCACAATGATCAAAACCAGCGAAGTCCTCTTTCACCATGAGATCACGAACCAGCAGCTTTGGTCGCAGTTCTAAGATTTTCGATTTCGCTTTTTTACCCTCTGTGGCAAGGAGGGAGAGTCCATTCAGCACGGTTTTTGTCAAAAGGGCATAGTGTATGAAACTCTCTCTCGCCACGGCGGTCTTCCTCGCTTCCGCGATATCAAGCGTCAGCTCTTTTGCGCAGACGAATCCTTCTCCCAAGGCTGCGGATGCCTCAGCCTCTTCCCCGGCTCCGGCCAACAACGAGACGAGCGAGGAGAATACCACTCCGTTCGTGGTCGGCGATATCCCGCACGAAGCGCTGCCTCCGGGTTTCCTGGGCGAACCGGGAGCCCCTTCGCTCGATAAACAACGCGAGCTGCTGGCCAAGTCTTTGCTGCAAAGAGGGCTTTGCGACGAGGATTACTTCGGGAAGGATTATTGCGAGAAGCTCAGGAAGAAGCTCAACGTGAAGGCGCCGAGCGAAACGAACCAGGCAAAGGTCTTGCCTGATTCTGAATCGCTGGGTCACATTAGTTCCGAAGCGCCTGAGTATAACGATTGACCATGAACCGGCTGGACGCCTCCAGCCAGTGCGCTAACCTTTCCGAACCGGTGAGGGTCTTTTTGTGGATCGCGGCGAGGATCGCCGCCTCTTCGGTAAAGAGATGGACCTGATCGGCCGCCGAGAGATCGGCGGGATCGATGTCCGACTTCACCAGCGAACGGATCAGGAAGCTCTGACCGTTCCACTGCACGAAACCGAGATCCTCGGGCCATACCTTCTTCGTCCATAACTTATCCATGAAAGCCGAGCGCTCGAGATGATGCGCGCTCGCCCAGCCGCCGCGTTCCGAACCGGGCGCGACCTCTTGTTTCAACTCCAGGATCTTGAGCTCGCCGCTGGCGGCGCGCAGCAGGACCTCGTAACGCGCGAGCCCCGCGCTGCCGCCGGACTTATGGATCGAATGCCGGGCGTCGAGGAATTCGGCGCCGCCGATGACGGCCCCCAGTGCGGTGAAGAGGGAAGACTGATCCCGGGAGCTCACCGGATCGTCGCCGGCCTCGTCCGTGAGCTTCGTGCCGTCGACGGAGGAGGCGATGAGTTTATCCTGCAGATCCGCGTAGCTCGGACGGTAGGCGTCGGTCCAAAGCCCGTCGAGCGTTTGACCGTTCAGGAAGCCGATGTAATCTGCGAGCACCTCGTCCGTGACGGAAGGGTCCTTGGCGGCGAGGCCCACGGCCGTGAAGAAACGCAGGGCATCGAAGAGCACGGGGCAGGCGCCGACGTCATCGTAATCGTTGTAAGTGAAGTGCCAATCCTCGCCCGGGAAAGAGAGGAAACCGAAGTTGCCGACATGAGGGTCGCC
>JASLCY010000572.1 GCA_030151925.1 Oligoflexus sp. | reverse complement strand
GAGAGTGAATATAATAACTTCACAAGCATTTTGACCGGTGCCTAAAGGCCTAGCGAGGTTGCATGGTTTGGATTGAGTTGGAAGCGATACTGCTAAGCCCGATTACCTGGTTTGTTTTCCTGTTCGGTAGCCTGTTTGGCAGCTTTTTCAATGTCTGCATCTATCGTATCCCTCGCGGCATTTTCTGGGAGAGCAGTCGCTCCAAATGTCCGTCCTGCGGTACTTTGATTCCGTTCTGGTACAACATCCCGATCTTCTCGTGGTTATTCCTTCGTGGCAAATCGGCGTGCTGCGGCACAAAGATATCTCCACAATATCCCCTAGTCGAATTCGGAACAGCTGTACTCTTTGTCATAATTTATTGGCAGTTCCCTTTTTTCATCCTGGCCGATGGCACTATCCAGGGCTTCGACCCCCAGCAGGCGTTGCGCTGCCTCCATGCCACCATTTTTTGCAGCGTGCTGCTGATCTGCTCGGTCATCGACCTCGAGCATCAGATCATCCCCGACGTCCTGAGCCTGCCGCTGATCGCCGTGGCGCCTCTGGTCGCGCTGGTTCATCCGGAGCTCGATCTCAAAAGCAGCCTGTTCGGTATCCTTCTGGGGGGCGGAAGCTTCTATGCCGTGGCATGGCTCTATTATTTGATCCGTAAGGATTATGGGCTCGGGCTCGGCGACGTCAAGCTCCTCGCGGGAATCGGCGGGTGGCTCGGCTATCAATCGATTTTGACTACGATTTTCTGGGCTTCATTGCTTGGCTCCGTCGTCGGGGTTACGCTGATAGTGATCAATCGCAAGAAAGACCTGAAACTGAAGCTGCCCTTCGGCCCGTTCCTCTCGGTGGCCGCGGCCCTTTATCTGCTCTTCGGCCATCAGCTCGCGGGTCTTATGTTCACCTTTTGAGACGGAGTGCAGTCTATGCAGAACAAGCCGAGACCGACACTGACCTTGAAAGCACGACCGGGAAGTACCGAAGAGGCCTTTGCCAAGACCCTCGCGGGAGCCGAAGCCCTCTGGCGCGAGACGCATATCGAGAGCCTCATCGAACGCACGATGCAGCTCTTCGCGCGCAATTACGCGATCCATTCGCTCGGCCTCATCAAGATCAGGCGCGAGGACAAGGCGCTGCGCTTCACGGGGATCGAGGCCTGCGATTTCCTCAGCGAGGCCCAAAAATCCGGCCTGAGGCAGAGGCTCCTGCAGATCGAGCCGAACGATCACGACTTCTTCGAAGGCATCCACGCTCTCGACCTCGAAGGCCAAAGTTACAGCATCGCCCTTCTCGGCGACAGCGACCAGGATGCCTACGCTCTGGTCTGGCTCGAGAACGACGCGGTCTCCGACACCGACGCGGTCGCGGTCGACTTCCTCGTGAGGCAGCTCCAGACGACCTTCCGCTGGTTCTCGCGGATGACGGAGACGCAGACGCTGCTCCATCTCGACGATCTCACCGGCCTCTACAACCACCGCTACCTCGACGTCGCCCTCGATAGGGAAGTGAAGCGCTCGCAGCGCTACGGCTCGAATTTCAGCCTGCTCTTCATCGATCTCGATAACTTCAAACCGGTGAACGACACCTACGGGCATCTCGCGGGCAGCCAGGTCCTGCGGGAAGTCGCGGCCATCATCAAAGCCACGGTCCGCGACGTCGACCTCGTCTTCCGTTTCGGCGGCGACGAATTCGTCGTCATCCTGATCGAGGCCGATGCGAACACCGGGCTCAAGACCGCGAAACGTATCCAGGAACGCATCCAGACCGCGAAATTCGTCGTAGCCAAGGACGCCATCGCCCAGGTCACCAGTTCGATCGGCGTCGCAGCGTTCCCCGAACACGCGGACCAAAAAGAAAAATTGATAGCGGTCGCCGACGAGTGTATGTACGAGAGTAAACGACGCGGGAAAAACCAGTGTGTGCTGGCTCAGGCGCCGTCCGTCACCTCTTCCTCCTCCACCCCACTAAAGGACGAACATCATGCCCAACCCGGCCGCAGGCGGTAAACCCGTACTGGCAAGCGAAGCGATCATGACCGAGATGGTCCTCCCTCAACACACCAATGCCATCGGCACGGTTTTCGGGGGAGTGATCATGTCCTGGGTTGATATCGCGGCGGCTATCTGCGCGGAGCGCCATGCGAATAAGCAGGTCGTGACAGCGTCCGTCGACGCTCTCGAATTCCTCGCGCCGATCAAACTCGGTTGGATCGTGAGCCTGAAGGCTTCGGTCAACTATGTGTGGACGACGAGCTGCGAGATCGGGGTGAAGGTCACCGCGGAGAATCCCCGGACCGGCGAGTTCTTCCATACGGCCTCGGCTTACGTGACGATGGTGGCGCTCGACAGCCATGGGCGTCCGACCTCTATCCCGCAGGTCATCCCTTCGACCGAAGATCAGAAGCGCCGTTACGAGGAAGCGAAGTTTCGCCGCATATCCCGTCTCGAGCTCAAACGCCAAAATGCTGAACGCCTCAATCAGAAAGAGTCGACCTGATGTCTATGCGCCTCCTCCTCTCATTGTTTTTCGTCTGGGGGGCGCTGATCCTCCCCCCGTCCGACGCCAAGGCCGCTGAAGCTCCGCCCGCTCCCGCCGTTTCTTCCGTTTCCGCCCCGGCGGACGAGGAGATGGATAAAGTCGAGTTCTACCTGCATACCATCGACATCGGCAATCTCGTCTACAATAACTTCGGCCATACGGCCCTGCGCGTCGTCGATCATCGGAATTATACCGATACGGTTTATAATTGGGGCATCTTTGAGATGGATGACCCCTTGACGTTCTCGATCAACTTCTATCGCGGGATCCTGCGTTATAAACTCGGACTCGTGCCGTTCCATGCCGCCCTGCGCGGTTATCAAAGGGAGCAGCGCACGGTCTGGGAGGACAGGCTTCTCCTCACGCCGGCCGAAAAACGCCGTCTGCTCGAAAAACTCGAGTGGAACGCGAGGCCCGAGAACCGCGAGTACTCTTACCAATACTTCTTCGACAACTGCTCGACCCGTCCGCGGGATTACATCGATTACGCCCTCGGCGGCGCGCTCAAGGAGCGCTATAGCCAAGTCCTCAGCAAGATGACGTTCCGCGACTTCGTGCGCGAAGGTTATCAGTACGATCCGGGGATGGACGTCCTGCTCGATTTCGGGATGAACAGCAACCTCGATCGTTTCGCCACGCAGTGGGAGACGGCCTTCCATCCGCTCTATCTCCGGGCGCTGCTCATCGATTACTCGCAGGCGCAGAAACCGCTGATCGAAGAGGGGCACAAACTCGTCGAGGCTCCGCGGCCGAGCTCTTATCCGAACTTCGCCTATTCGATGCTGCTCATCCTCGGTGGATTGCCCATCATCCCGATCGGCCTCGGCTTCTTCCTCCAGCAGAAGAAGACGCGGATCTCCCCTTGGCTCTATCGCGCCTTCGGCCTGCTGGCGAGCGCCTGGTTCCTCTTCGGCGGCTTCTGGGGCTTCATGATGACCCTGAGCTGGCTCGTATCGGGACATCAGGACCTGCATCATAACGCCAACCAACTCCTCTTCTGGCCCATAGACCTCATCGCGTTTGCCTGGGCTTTCTGGATCTTCGTGAGGGGCCGCGCGCTCGAAGTCTCGCCGCGGGGCTGGCTGTTCGTGCGGTCTTATCTGCTCTTGCATCTCATCACCGGCCTGCTCTTGCCCGCGCTTTACATGTTCGGCGCCATCACGCAGAATGTGGCCCGGGTGAGCGTTTTCCTGCTTCCCCCCTACGTGGCGCTTCTGTTAATCCTCTACCGTGTTGGCTTTCGGCAAAGGCAGGCCTAGGACATGGCGATAACGGACCCGGCGCTCGAATACATCGAATCGCAGAAGGAATCCCTCACGGACTTCATCTTCCGGATCACCGGCGATCGAAGCCGCGCGGGCGTCCTCGCGAACGAGGCCTGCGCCTTCGTCCACGGCGAGCTGCTCTCGAGCTGGTCGCACGAGGACATCCGGGTCGAACTCTTCGCCCACGCCTTCGACATGAGCCGCGACGCCCTGCGCGGCATCGATAAGGACTTCCTCGAAGCCTACTATCGCCACCAATTCGACGATAAGAAGAAGATCGCCCTGTTCTACCCGCTCGAGCTCTTCCTGGTCGAGATCGGGCCCGAGCTGGCGATCGCGCTCGCGCTCGTCGAGCGCTATAAGTTCCCGCTCGAACCCATCGCCCGCATACTCGAAGCGCCGGCCCTCGAGGTGGAGGAAGCCCTGCGCGGCGCGGAGCAGCTCCTCAAGACCCATCCGAAGGTCAAGATCGCCGAGCTGGCGAACCTCCCGAGCTACAGCTTCTTGAAGATCCGCGACCCGCATCCGACCTCCATCAGCCGCATCATGGTCCATATCAGGCCGAAACGAAAACTGGCCTGGAAGACCAGGACGATCGTCTTATTCATAGCCGGCGGGCTCACGCTCGGTTCGTTCGTCTACTGGCTCCTTTTGCAGAGAGGTTGAGATGGGCGGACGCATCCTGGTCGCCGAGGACAACACGATCAATCTGCTCGTCGTGACGAAGATGCTCGAGCAGCTCGGCTGCGCGGTGGAAGCGGCGGCGAACGGCCTTATCGCCCTCGATAAATTGCGTTCGAGTTCCTTCGACCTGATCCTGATGGACTGCCAGATGCCGGAGATGGACGGTTACGAGGCGGCCCGCATCATCCGCTCGGAGCCCGGTTATCCGAACTCCATACCGATCATCGCCCTCACGGCGAACGTCCTGCGCGAGGACGATGATCGCTGGCTGCTCGCCGGCATGAACGCGCATATGGCCAAACCTTTGAAGCCGGATGCCTTACAAAGAATCTTGGGTCAGTGGCTCCCTCCGCTGTGAAGGTTGCAAGCCATTCTCGGCGATGAATTTTTCCCCAAATTCGCCCGACTTCATTTTTGAGGCATTTTAAGTCATTGAATTCATGGTGTTAACTTCCTAACGATCAGAATCCGTTCATAGGTGGCGCGGGTCTTTTCGAGGACGACCGCGCGTCTGCGGTGTTAGGGTTTAGGCGAGAGTGATTTGCTTTTGTCCTTGCCTAGGAAGTACTCATGAGCGTCAGGAATCTTTCTCTAAAAGTCAGTCTGTGCCTAGCCGCATTGATCGCCGCCGCAGTGGGAGCCGCTCGCGATCAACCGAAGTCCCAGGGGCCAAAAGCCCCGCCCAGCCAAGGGCCGCAAACTCCCGATCTGCCGGACTTCGACTATGAGTTCGCGCGTCCCATCAACCCTGGTGAACATACCTATGCCTGGTATCGCAAGACGCAGGGAGACGAAGGCGCGAAAATGGGCCTTGATCCTGCGGCCGTCGCTGACGGCATGGATACCTGGCATTGGTGGGTCGGCGTCGATAACCCAGGTTTCTGGCGCGACTTTGCGAAACTCTCAGGATCGAAATACAACAAGACGAACCTCAAGCTCGATATCCTGCGCGTAATCATGGAAACGCCGCGCAACGAGCGCTGGTCGAAGCTGGGCGTGATCAACGATCCCGATACCGTGCCTGCCGATAAGCCCGATCAATTCGGCCTCACGCTGGACCGCATGAAGGATGGGACGCTCACTTGGGATCCGGAGAAGTTCGGTTACTCGTCGGGCGTGATCGGGCTGCAGATCTTCAAGAATCCCAAGTTCGACGCTAAAAAATGGTCGCTCGCCAAATACAAGGAAGACCCTTCGTCGGTCGAGCCGCCTTATACGATAGGCATGGCCTGCGCTTTCTGCCACATCGGCTTCAACCCTCTGCATCCGCCCAAAGACCCGGCGAACCCCGATTGGGAGAACCTGTCGTCGATCATCGGCGATCAGTATCTGCGGGAAGGCGCGCTCTTCTCCCTGCAGATTCCGCCGAGCTCGTTCGTCTATCACTATGCGGCCACCCAGCAGCCAGGGACCAGCGAGACCTCGCGTTTCCCCATGGATTCCCTGAACAACCCGACCAACATCAACTCGATCTTCCGCCTCAAGGAGCGCCTGAGGATCGCGCGACCCGAGCGGATCACCAAAGAGCAGAAGGCCTTGGTCGAATCGATCTATAAAAACGCCGGCGTCCCGCTGGACAGTCCCGTGGGGGCCCTCGGCGGAACGGCGGAAGAACCGACCTTGAAGGTGCCGCATATCCTCACCGATGGAGCGGATTCCATGGGCGTGGTCGTGGCCTCCGTGCGCGTTTACGTGAACGAAGGGATGATGCACGAGCAATGGTATCCTTCGTGGCCGCTGAACCCCTTCCATATCACCGACAGCATCCGCCGCGATTTCGAGCCGCAGGAGTTCGATATCATCAACAAGTGGCGCAAAGACCCGAACAGCCCCTGGATGCAGACCGAGCGCCGCATGCCGAACATGGCGAGCTTCCTGATGAGTTACGATTCCTATCCCCTGGCGAAGGCCGAAGGCGGGGAGAAGTTCCTCACGAAGGACGAGGCCCTGCTCAAACGCGGGAAGATCGTCTTCGCGGATAACTGCGCGCGTTGCCACAGCAGCAAGGTTCCCGAGAACCTGCCGAGCGATCCCGCGGCCGCGAAGGAAGCCTGGCGCAAGCTGGTGCTCAGCCCGGATTTCCTGAAAGACAACTACCTCTCCGACGATCAAAGGCACAGCGTGCTGGAGATCGGGACCAACGCCCTGCGCGCCGAAGGTTTCAACGCCCAGGCCGGCTGGACCTGGGGACAGATGTCGAGCCAGACGTATAAGGACATGCGTAAGGTGCCCATGAAACTCGTCGACCACGATGAGAAGGGGCACGACAGGCCGCTCTATAACCCGCTGACGGGTAAATACGATATCAACTGGGAAGGGCCGAGCGCGTTCTATCGCACGCCGACGCTCGTGGCGATCTGGGCCACGGCCCCCTTCCTGCACAACAACTCGCTCGGCGATTATAAGGACGATCCCTCGGTCGCGGGCCGCATCGACAGCTATAGCGATGCGATGACCAAGATGCTCTGGCCCGAGAAACGCCTCGGAGTGAAATCGATCAAAGTCACGAGCGAGGATACGAGCCTGCCGGATCTCTTCCCGGCCTGGCGCGGCAAACTCGAAAGCCGGCTCGAAGGCATGAAACTCAAGCTCCTCTTGCTGCCCAAGGGAACGCCGGTGAATCTGGTGATGAACCTGAATCCGCGCTACTTCCCCAAATTGATCGAAGCCTACATCAAGGGCGTCCTGAACGGCGAGCCGCGGGAGAAATTCAAGTCGTTCATCGACCGCCGCCGCAGCGCCGGCATGAAGGCGATGATGGACGAGATGCTCAAACTCAATACCTGCCCGGATTTCATCGAGGATCGCGGGCACACGTTCGGGTCGGACCTGAGCGACGAAGATAAAAAGGCCCTGATCGAATACGTAAAATACTTCTAAGGCGGAAGGTCCCTATGCGTTCATGGATTTTTGCGATCACCCTTATGAGCAGTGCTTCGGCCCTGGCGGCCGACCAGGCGCCGGTCAAGGTGCAGATGAAGAGCATCAGCTTCGCGCCGAAATCGATCACGATCGAAGAAGGCCAGTCGGTGGTGTGGGAGAACGTCTCCTACACCGACCATTCCGCGACGTCTTATGACGACGGCAAGACCTTCGATACGACCATGGTCGCGCCGAAAGCGAGCTCGAAGCCCATCGTCTTCCACAAGGCGGGGCACTATAAATACCTTTGCAAGATGCACGGCCGCACGATGAGCGGCGAGGTTGTGGTTACGCCCGGACACGGCTGAACAAGGAGGAATCGTTATGGTCGCGCCGCAGTTCATCAGCGATATGCACGGCAAGCTCAATACCCTGCAGAAGGCTCACAGGAGCGGTAAACTCAGGCCCTACGCCTATCGCATGAGCCAGCTCGAAGCGCTCAAGCGATTCCTGGTCGAAAAGGATCACGAGCTGAACGAAGCGCTGTGGAAGGACCTGCGCAAGTCGGTGTTCGAATCGGCGGTGACCGAGCAGGGCGTAGTCGTCGGCGAGATCGAGTATGCGCTGGAGCATCTCAGCTCCTGGATGAAGACCGAGCGGGTCGCAACGCCCCTGATCAACCAACCCGGGCATTGCGAGATCCGTCGTGAACCGTTCGGCGTCACGCTCATCATCGGGGCTTGGAACTATCCGATCAACCTCCTGCTCGCTCCTCTGGTGGGCGCGATCGCCGGCGGTAACGCCACGGTGCTCAAACCCTCCGAGATAGCGGCCGAAACCTCGAGGGTGATAGCCGAATACCTGCCGCAGTACCTCGATCCGGATTGCGTCGCCGTCCTCGCCGGCGGCGTCGACGAAACCACCGAGATCCTCGCGCAGCCTTTTGACTTTATCTTCTTCACGGGGTCGACCAAGGTCGGCAAGATCGTGATGGGCAAAGCCGCCGAGCATCTGACGCCGGTGGTGCTGGAGCTCGGCGGCAAATCCCCGACGCTGGTGCTCGACGAGGCCTCCCTGGAAACGGCCGCGAAACGCATCACCTGGGGTAAATTCATGAACGCGGGGCAGACCTGCGTCGCGCCCGATTACATCCTGGTGCTGCCGCATCTGGAGGAGCAGCTCATCGCCGAGCTGAAGAAGGCCATAGTCGAATTCTATGGCGAGGATCCGCGGCAAAGCGCTGATTACTGCCGCATCGTCAACGACAGGAACTACGAGCGGCTCAAGGCCTTCCTCAGCGATGGCGAGCTCGCCCACGGGGGACGGACCAGCGACCAGGAACGGTATATCGAACCCACGATCCTGCGCTCCGTGCCGGATGCGGCCGCCGTGATGCAGGAGGAGATCTTCGGCCCCATCCTGCCTATCCTCAAAGTCAAGGATGCGGACGAAGCGATAGCCTTCATCAATCAACGGCCTAAACCTCTCGCGCTCTATGCTTTCACGGGCGATAAGAAACTCGCGGACAAGGTGATCGATTCGACTTCGGCCGGCGGGGTTTGCATCAATGATGTGGTGATGCATATGCCGGTTCCCGAACTGCCCTTCGGCGGGGTCGGCAACAGCGGGATGGGAAGTTATCACGGCCGGCGCAGCTTCGAATGCTTCACGCATGCGAAAGGCATACTCTCGAAGACCATGTGGCCGGATTTCGCCCTGCGTTATCCGCCCTATGCGGAGAGCCGCATGAAATGGCTTAAACTGCTGCGTTAGGCTGAGGGCCTCCCAGCGAGGACCTGACTGCTAGTGAGAGCTCAGGTCTTCGAGAGTGAGATCCTCTCGAAGATTCTGCGTGGCGAGGTATTCGGAGCTATAGAGCTTGGAGGCCGACCTCTCCCCGAGATCGCAGGCTATCGTCACGATGCGTTTGCCCGGCCCCAATTCGCGTGCGAGCCGCACGGCGCCCGCGACGTTCAGCGCGCTGCTGCTGCCCAGTATCAAACCATCATGATCCCGGACGTGCCGCGAGATGATCACCAGGTCCTGATCGTGCAAGGAGTAGGCGTCATCGATCTTCGCCTCTTTGAAGTTGGCGACGAGGCGCATGATGCCTATGCCTTCGGTGATGGAAGAACCTTCCGAAGCGAATCGTCCCGTCTTCAGATAACTGAAGAGTCCCGAGCCCTTAGGGTCGACGAGACGGATCGCCGTTTGAGGCGATTTTTCCTTGAGGAAACGCGAGCAGCCCGCGAGGGTCCCGCCGGTCCCGGCCGCCGCCACGAAACCATCGATCCGGCCTTCGGTCTGCTGCCAGATCTCCGGCCCCGTGCCTTCATAATGCGCGCGGGAGTTGGCGAGGTTCTCGAACTGGTTCGCCCACCAATACCGTTCGGGCTCGGCTTCCGCCATACGCCTTGCGGTGTGGTAGAAGTGATTCTGATCAGCGAAGGGAACCGCATCGACCAGGACGAGGTCCGCGCCGTAGAGCGCGATCATCTTCTCTTTTTCCTTGGTCTGCCCCTTGGGCATCACCACGGTGGTCTTGAGGCCCTTGACCTTCGCCATCAGAGCGAGGCCGATGCCGGTGTTGCCCGCCGTGCCCTCGACCACGGTCATGCCGGAGCGTAACCGGCCCTGAGCGATGGCCTCGTTAATCATGAACTTGGCGGCCCGGTCTTTCACCGAGCCGCCCGGGTTCATGAATTCGCACTTCACGAGGATCTCGCACCCCGTCGCGCGACTCAACGAATCGAGGCGAAGCAGAGGGGTGTTGCCTATGAGCTGCTCTTGGTCCTTGGCGCGCGGCGGGAACATGGTCGACCTCAGTTCTTGCTTTCAGCGAATTGGAATTCCTGGAGCTTGAAGTTCTTGCCGTTCACTTCGCCCACGAGGATCAGGTTCAACTCCTTCTTCTTGCTGAAGTCGGCCTTGTAATAGATCTGCGCAAGGTTCCCGCGCGAGCGGGCGGTGACCTTGGTCAGGTTCTGGAAGGTCCCGTAAGACTGGACCTCGGCGATCTTCTTTACGAGCTTCGTCGCGATATCGGTCGTCACCGCCTTGATATCGTCTTCGCTCAGCTCCTTGATCTTCTTCACCTCGACCGGCTTGTACCAGTCGCCGTGGATGTCGATGCCGAGGATCTTCACGTCCTGCTCGGGTTTCGCCGCGGTGGTCTTGACGTTCGAAATCGCGACCGCCACGTCTTCGCCCTTGGTGATCTCGCCGAAGATCGAATGTTTGCCGTCGAGGTGAGGCGTCGGGGCCACGGTGATGAAGAACTGGCTGCCGTTGGTGTTCGGGCCCGAGTTCGCCATCGAGACCATGCCCGGCTTATCGTGCTTCAGGCCTTCGCCGAATTCGTCCGCGAACGAATAGCCAGGGCCGCCGGTCCCATTGCCTTTGGGATCGCCGGTCTGGACCATGAAGCCCGGGATCACGCGATGGAAGATCAGGCCATCGTAGAATTTGCTGCGGGCCAGCTGCACGAAGTTGGAGACGGTCTGCGGCGCTTTATCGTAAAACAGCTTCATTTCCATATTGCCCATGGAAGTGCGGATGGTCGCCGTCAGCTCCTTGCCGTTGGCCGCGGGCGCCGGAGCTGCTCCGCCCTTGTCCTGGGCAAAAGCCTTGGAGATGCTCAGGAACGTAAGGAAAGTGAAAAGAATAGGCATAAATCGACGCATAAAATCCCCTTTAACGACGAATCCTTTAATCTACTTCCTTCATGGCATATGCAGCAAACGGAAAACGAGGCCCCCGTGCGACACGAAGAAAGGCGCGAAGACAAGGCTCAGGATGGCCATGAGCTTCATCAGGATGTTGATCGAAGGACCGGACGTGTCCTTGAACGGATCGCCGACCGTATCGCCGACCACGGCCGCCTTGTGGGTCGGCGAGCCTTTGCCGCCGAGCTTGCCCGTCTCGATATACTTCTTCGCGTTATCCCAGCTGCCGCCGGCGTTCGAAGCCGAGATCGCCATGACGAGGCCCGAGCTCAACGCGCCTGCCAGGAGACCCGCCAGACCCTGGACGCCGAAGAGCCAGCCATAGACGAGCGGCGTGAGGACCACGAGGAGTCCCGGCGCGATCATTTGCTTGATCGCCGCGCGAGTCGAGATGTTCACGCAAGCCGCATAATCCGGGCGCTCGCTGCCCGCCATGATACCGGGACGCTCGCGGAATTGACGACGAACCTCGTCGATCATCGAATAAGCGGCGATGCCGACGCCTTTCATGGTCTGCGCCGTGAAGAGGAAGGGGAGGACGGCGCCGATCAGAAGGCTGGCGAAGCTGAGCGGCGTGAGCAGATCGAGGCTCTTCACGTCGGCCCGCACGAGGAAGGCGGAGAAGAGGGCGAGCGCGGTCAGCACCGCGGAGCCGATCGCAAAGCCCTTGCCGATCGCGGCGGTGGTGTTGCCCGCGGCATCGAGCATGTCGGTGCGCTTCCGGATCTCCTCACCCAAGTGAGACATCTCGGCGATACCGCCGGCGTTATCCGAAACAGGTCCGTAAGCGTCGATGGTCAGGCCGATGGCGATCGTCGAGAGCATGCCGATGGCCGCGATCGCGATGCCGTACATGCCGGCCAGAGTCCAGGCGAAATAGATCGTGAGGCCGAGGGTGATCACCGGGGCGACGGCCGATTTGTAACCGAGCGCGAGGCCGTAGATGATGTTGGTGGCGGGACCCGACTGCGAGGCTTCGGCGACTTCCCGCACCGGTTTATAGGCATGCGAGGTGAAGTATTCCGTGATGTAGCCGATCACGAGGCCGGCCCAGAGTCCCATCAGCAGCGAGACCAAGACCCCGTTGCGGGTGATGAGCTGCCCGTTGATTTCGAAATTCTCAACGACGGCCCAACGCACGAGGAAATAGCCCACGACGCTCATGAGGACGGTCGAGATGATGAGCTGGCCCTTCAGGATAGGCTCCACGCTCGTCGCGTTCGGGTTGATGCGCGCGAAGAAGGTCGTGAGCAGCGACACCGGGATGCCCGCGGCCAGGATCAGGATAGGGAAGAACAGCGAGCTCGGCGAAGAGGCGATCGCCGTCGCGCTCGCTCCGATCAGCAGGGCCGCGCAGGTGGCTTCCGCGCATGAGCCGAAGAGGTCGGCGCCCATCCCGGCGATATCGCCCACGTTGTCGCCGACGTTATCCGCGATCACGGCCGGGTTGCGAGGATCGTCTTCCGGTATGCCCTGCTCGAGTTTACCGACCAGGTCCGCTCCCACATCCGCGGCCTTGGTATAGATACCGCCGCCGACCCGGCCGAACAACGCGACCGAAGAACCGCCGAGGCCGAAACCCGCGACGACTTCCATCGATTGCAGGGCGTCGGGCATGATGTTCAAGTACACGAGGCAGATGCTCACGAGCCCCACGACGGCGAGTCCGACCAGTCCGAAGCCCATCACCGCTCCCGATTGGAACGCAGTGGTGAAGGCCGGCGCGATCCCCTTGCGGGCCATGATGGTCGTGCGGACGTTGCCCGCGGTCGCGATCTTCATCCCGAGGAAAGCCGAGAGCGTGGAGATGAAGGCGCCGAGCA
>JASLCY010000559.1 GCA_030151925.1 Oligoflexus sp. | reverse complement strand
GCCCTCGCGGCCGCAGTCGTGCTCGGCGGCGCCTGCTACGGCCTCTTCTCGAGCGGCCTGCTCGACCGCACCAATGCCGCCGAGGAGAATGAAGAGAAAGATCCGGGCATGAACCCGCCCAAGGACGAGACCGCGGGCGTGAAAGAAGGCGACAGCCCCATCTCGGCCGAAGAGCAGAAGCCGACGCCTCCTCCCGCGCCGGCTCTGGAGCCTCCGAAACCGACGGCCGCTCCGGTCGCGAACAAACCGGTGTTGAAGCAGGCCGTCGCCCCCGCTCAGGCTCCGGCCAAATCCAAGACGGCGACGAAAACGAAGACCGCGACCAAGAAAACGGCCGCGAAGTCCAAGGCTAAAAAGAAGGCGACGGCCAGCAAGGGCAAGTCGAAGTCCACGACCGCCGCGCAGAAGAAGGCCCTCGCTCTGAAGAAGCTGAAGGACAAAAAGAAGGCGACCACCAGCACGTCCCAGGCGAGCTCGAATTCTGACGAGCAGTAAGGATCGGGTTCAAAGCATACTCTTCCAAGGCCGGCTCCAGCGCCGGCCTTTTTTATTCCCGCCGTTTTCCCAATTCATCCTAAGCATAAGGATTTATGGAATTTATATCCGATCCTTTAGGAAATCTAAGAATCGGACGAAAAGGCATTAGGCTTTCGATGGAGACCATTATCATGCGTACGGCAACCGCTAGTCTTTTGCTCATGATTCTCGCTGCTTGCAGCGGAGCGGAAATGCACTCGGGCGCTGTCGGGGCAGGAACCGGGTCCTCCAATAATGCCGATGAAGGCAATCAAACCCCTCCCGATACCACGAGCCTTAATCCAAATCCAAGCGGGACGTCGACGGACCCCGACCAGCATAATTTCTCCGGATCCGGCCCCACGGTGCAGGATCCCGATACCGCTTCGATACCTGTAGCTATCGGCGGCGCCTCGCTCACCTGTTCGATAACGAGCCCCCAGAACTACCAGGCGACCTGCTTCGCCTCCAAGGACGGTAAACCGTTCGATTTCAAGGTCACGCGGGCCTTTTACCATCTTCCGAACAAGGGCTGGGTCCCGACCCAGACCGCACCGACCGTGTTGAATCCGGGCAGCTATCGCGTCCAGCTCACGGCTGAGACTGCGTCCCAGAGCGTCGCGATCGCTCTCGCCAACGATCAGAGCGAGACGCTCGCGGACTGGGTCATCGATCCCAGCAATCCGCCTCAGCTCGCCATCCAGGACGGCAGCTTCGAAGACCATATCATCGACATGACGAGCCAGCAGACGAACGACGCCACGCATTTCGTCCAGCCGACCCAGCAAACTTATTGGAAAGCGAAGACCCAACGCTCGGACGGCGCCGGCGCCTGCGAGGCCGTCATCGAGTTGTCCAGCGCGCAGGTCGATTCGGATCATACCCCGGCCAAGGCTGGGAATCAGTATACCGAGCTCGACTCGATCTGCCACGCCTCAAACCCCATGTATTCGAGCGGCGATAATATCCTGCTCTATCAAGCGCTCAATCTCGTCGTCGATCACTACTATGAAGTGAGCTTCTCGTTCCGCCACAGGGCGACCAACAACACGGTCGCGAGTTATCAGGGCTTCACCTTCAAATTCGGCGAGACAGGCGAGATGCTGACCGCCACCATCCAGGCGACCGAAAACAACTGGGTCACTTATAAAGCCCTGGTCAAGGCCACCAAGGCGAGCTCGCGGATCTCCTTCCAGGAGATAGGCTCGCCGGACGACGGCATCGGCACCTTCCTCGACGACGTGAAGGTGATCGACATCGGCGAGCTGCCGCAGTAACGCAGTTTATCTATTTTGAATGAAGACCTGCGGTTGCTTCATCCGAAAGCACGGGAATGATCAAGACGTTTTCCCCTTTGCGCATAATCTTCAGATATTCGCGAGCTTTTTCGCGAGATCTTGCGCAATAAGCTTCATAAGATTCATTTGGGCTTCTCCCACTGACAGCCCAACTTTCATAGGTATAGGCAATTTTTCCATCCTTATCCTTGTCCAAAACGTCCCCACCAAGAATAACGATATCTAAAACAGAAGAATCTTCTAGAAATTCCTCCAACGTGTCTCGAGTCCATGCAATTTCAATGAGACCAAACTGTTCAATGTCGCGAGCTGCGTCCTTATAGATGATGACGCCTTTCAATTCGATAGATTTACCTGCCATCCCTGCAAGATCAGAATTCATGGAAACATTATTATGACTCATCGTATGTTCCTTTGAATTACGACACATGGAAAACGAAGAGGATTTCTATAGGTCGACTCCCGCCTAATTTCCCGCACTTTCTCAGCGTCGAATTTTTCTTCCAGGAATTTTTGAAAGCAAGCGGATCCTAGCTGAAACCTCTTATTTGATTAGCCCTGCCAGAATTTTTGGACGGCTTTTATCTCCGAACGAACTTTATCCGTTGATGCCTTGTAGACGAGGTCTAAAACATTAGAGTCATCCAATAAAACCTCCAAAACTGCTGTCTGGAGTATGTTTCTTGTTACATCATTTGTTG
>JASLCY010000368.1 GCA_030151925.1 Oligoflexus sp. | reverse complement strand
AGAAAGACTCACGGCAATTTTCCTCTTTGCTTCTTTCATCTTAGGCCTAGCCATGGAAAGTCTCCTTATTATTTGTAAACATCGCCACGCGGCCCAACTTTAACGACACTGACCAGAATCTCTTCGTCATCGACACGATAGATAAGCCGCCAACTCCCAGCCCTTATCCTGTAAGTATCCTTTACGCCTTGCAGAGGCTTATCATGATGAGGACTGACAGCAACCTTTTTAAGTTCTTCATTGAACTTCTCCCGAATATGACGAGGAGCTTTGTCTAATATCTTCTTCGCTGCTTTCTCGATTCTGATTTTGTATATCACGCGGCTGCTCTGCCCCTTGAAGCCCTTATCGGTAGAAGCCAGAATAAATGTAGCATTATTATCGTATAAAAACAATATTATAATAATACATTGATATTAAAAGAGAAATATCTTAACTCTTCGCCATGTGGACCATTTTATCGCCAGATGTCCGCGGATTGGCGACTCAGCTATCCAGACCCCCTCGTTCTCAGTCTTTCACTTGCTGAGATTGATGACGGCATGGAGTTTGGGATTTTATCCGCCCTGATCGCACAGCGACCTGCCAGATGCCTTCGTTGTACTTTTCTCTATGAAAAAAATCCACGAAGGTATTCATTTATCAAATGATGAGTGTTTTCAGCGTTCTCGAATAGCGCCTACTGATACAAGGTTTACGTTCCGCAGGACTCGCCGTTCGCATATCTGGGGTAAACGCAGCGCTGATAATCCCTCGCCCATTCGCGGCCGTCATAAGCTCGGATGAAGTCGTCCATCGCCGGATGGAACAGCTCTACGTGCCAGTATTTGAAGGCCAGCTGCCGCAGCGCGTCCTCGCGCGATTGTCCCATCTTATCGAAGGCGTAGAGCGCGGAGACCATGCCCGTGCGATCGGCCCCTGAACGGCAGTGGATCAGGATCGGCTTCGGCGCGTGATCAAAATCATCGAGCAGGCCGGTGAGCTGCTCTTTGGTCGGGAAGGTGTCGACGTCGAGCCCGTAGGCTTTGAACACGACGCCTTTCCTGTGCAGGAGCTCGACCTCCGGCTGATACCAATAGGCCTGCTGAGGCGCTCCGCGCAGGCTGATCACGGTCTTGATCCCGTAGGCCTCGATCTTCTCGCTGAGCTCCTCGGGAGTGAGCTGCGCCGAACGATAGAACCTTCCGGGATCGACTTCGTGGAAATTCTCCGTGACCCGTACGCGCGAGGTATAGGCGATCAGGCTGAGGACGAGCGTGGCGAGGATGGTCCAGACGATTTTCACGGGGCTCCCGCCGGCTTGGTTTTAGCGGCTTTTTCCACGACCGCGAGAGTCAGGGTGATCTTCGCCGTGTGCTTCTGGGTCGCTTTATCGCGCAGCAGGATCTCCCAGATATGGCTCCGCCTTCCCACGTGCTGAGGCGTGACGATGGCTTCGAGGGTCATGCCCGCATAAGCCGGCCGAAGATGCAAAGCATAGAGGTTTTGCCCGACTATCGTGAGTTTCTCATCCTTGAGGCACATCATGCCGCAGACCGAGCCGAGGCTTTCGCCCACGACGCAGCTGATGCCGCCGTGCATGATGCCGAAGGGCTGGAGTATCTCCTCCGTGACGGGCAACTCGGCTTTCAGGACATCGTCCCCGACGCTCACGACGCGGAGGCCGAGTTTACGGTCGAGCTTCGGGAGGAACTGGTTATTCACAAAATCGAGATCGAGGTTCTTCGGGAATACGCTCATCATCTCTCCTCCCATCACAAGGCCAGGGTATTGAGCAGATCCATCAGCGAAGCGTCGAACTCATTGCGTTTGGCGAGGCATTCCTCGAGCGGCGCGAGCATGAATTTCCCGCCGCGGACCACGGTCGCCACCGCTTTATCGCCGTTCATCAGCGAGTTCACGGCCATGTTTCCCATGATGGAGCCGAGGAAACGGTCGCGGGCCGAAGGGTTGCCGCCGCGCTGGATGTGACCCAGGATGCAGAGCCGGGTATCGAGATTGAACTTGTCCTGCAGGACCTTCTGATATTCGTGGCCCAGGCCCTCTTTCTCGCCTTCCGCGACGATGATGATGGAGGATTTCTTGCCGCGCGCGACGCCGCGCGCGACCGCGGCCGCGACGTTCGACAGATCCACCTTGCGATCGGGGAAGATCACCGCTTCCGCGCCCGTGGTGATCGCCACGGTGATCGCGATGCCGCCCGCCGATCGTCCCATCACCTCGACCAGGAACGTGCGTTCGTGCGAAGTCGCGGTATCGCGGATCTTATCGATCGCCTCCACCGCCGTATTCGTCGCCGTATCGAAGCCGATGGTGAATTCCGTGCCCTGGATATCGTTGTCGATCGTCCCGGGGATGCACGCGACGGGTATGCCGCTCTCCTTGTGGAAGGCAGACGCGCCGTTGAAGGAGCCGTTGCCCCCGATCACGATCAGCCCGTTAACGCCGAGCTCACGCAGGTACTTGGCGGCCTCCGCGCGATGCTCCGCTTGCATGAAACGCGGCGAGCGCGAAGTATAGATAAAAGTCCCGCCGCGCTGGATGATATTGCCGACGGAGGCCAGATCGAGAAGATGCGCCTGGCGATCGAGTAGGCCATCATAGCCTTTCGACACCCCAAATATATCCACACCGGCCTTAAATGCGCTGCGCACCACGGAACGAAGCGCCGCGTTCATGCCGGGGCCGTCGCCGCCGCTGCAAAGCACGGCCAGAGCCGGTTTTGATTGTTTTGAAGCCATGTCCCGCTTTCCTTGACTGAAGAATCCGAATCTAGATTCTTTCTATCACGAAAGCGAGACGGGATGGAACGTCAGATCATTGGCAAAGGTTCGGAGCGGCTTCCGCGACCGGCACCAGCTTCTGGTAATCCGAGTGGATCACGCCGCCTTTCGCGTCGCCGTCGAGTTTATAATAGTAGCTGTTCGCGGCCGGGATGCCGGCGCCGCCGAACGCATCGACGTCCGAAGGCATGTTGCCGAAAGCATAACTCGGCACGAAGCCGGTATCCTTTTTCAGCTGCGCGAGCTCCGCGACCTTAAACTGGGCCGCCGCGCTGCCGACCGCACCGGCGATCAGGTTCGTGGTGTGGATCACTCCGGGCGGGAAGCCTTTCGCGGTGAGCCAGTCACGGGTCTTCTGCATCAGGGCCGAAGGGCGCGCGGTGAGGTAGAAGATGTTGTAACCGCGTTTATACCAGGCCTGCATCATCTCGGGAGCGCCGGGATGAGTCTCGGGCTGCATGTTTATGATCTCCTGCGCCGCCGCGTATTCCGACGACGTCAGCGTTCCGTCGATATCGGTCACGAGGATGGTCGACTTCGCGGGCAGGACGTTGACGTAAAGATCGGTGGTTTCGTTGGTCGCCGTAAGCACGAGCAGGAAGTGATGCCGTCCGGCTCCGAGATTACCCAAACCCAGCTTCGAGAGCGTGGTCATCACGAATCCGCCCGTATCCTGGACGCCGTAGAAAGTCGCGTGCTCCTCGTCCTGCGAGGTCTTCTGCGTGCCGACTTTGGTCCAGCCTTTATCGCAGCCGTTCGACATATAGATATCCACGTCTTCGCCCTTCACGTCCATGTCAGGATCGGGCAGCATGATATAAGCGAATTTACCGATGATCGGCGCGTCCTGGCCTTCGACCGCGAAGGCGTCGCGGCCGCGATGGACGGCGACGCGGACGCTGGGAATGATCTTATTCGCCACCGTGCGGAAGCCGGTCGCCGCGGGAAGCTTCGGCAGCTCCTGCTTGCAATCCGCGCTGAGCGAACAGCCGATAGGAGCGGACAGCGGCTGCGAACCGTTGCTCGCGTCCTTCGTATCGTCCGCGCCCGTCGTGTTCGATTGCGTATCGTTATTCACCTGGGAACCGGTGTTGTTTTGCCCCGGATCCCCGCCCGCTGCGGCATTCGTCTTCTTGCAGGCGAAACTGAGGAGGATGAGGGCCGTCGAGGCCGCGAGCTGCAGACGCATAAAGGCTCCAAAAAAT
>JASLCY010000500.1 GCA_030151925.1 Oligoflexus sp. | reverse complement strand
ACTGAGCGGAGCGTCTTTGCCGGCTACCTTTACCCACTCGTGGGCGAGAAGTTCATTCAGTTTTCGTGCGGCCCTTGACATTATGGCGACCTCCGTCTTGAACCTAGCAGGAATCGCGGTTATATTGAATCGGTCTTTTCCCGGAGTCCTTCGCGATGACGCTTTCTACCGAGGATTTCATCTTTCTCGATTTTCAAACGACCGGCACGTCCGCGCAGTCTAGCGACGTGATCGAGGCCGGTTTTGGCCTTTATCGCGCGGCCGACGATCCTTTGCGCCAAACTTGGCAGCTTCATCTGGTGGCGCTCGAAAGTGGCGGCGAGCTGTCCCGCACCATCCAGCGCCTGACAGGGCTTCCGGCGGATTACCACCAGCGTGAGCCTTCTCTTTCGAGCCTCGAATTGCGGGGCCGGCTAAGGGCCTTCCTCGAAAGCCATCCGCATACGCCCATCGTCCTGCACTTCGCCCAATTCAAACTGCCTTTTCTCTGGAAAGTCCTCGGTCTCGAGGAGGACGACGCTTTTCGCCAGTCTCTCGCAGCGCGGGTGATCTGCGTGCATAAGATCGCCCGTCTGCTCATGCCGCAGCTGAAATCCTTCAGTTTGCGGGCGGTCGCCGGTTACGCGGGATATGCGACGGCGGAGAAGAAGCGTTCGAAGGACCATCTGATCGCGACGGCTTTCATCTGGCGGTTTGTGAGCCATACGCTCGAGCAACGGAATCCGCCCGCGGCAGGCCTGGTGGAATGGCTCAAGGCTCTGAAGCCCGGCGACGCGCCGGCCAAAACCCTGCCGATCCATGATGAGCTCCTGCGGAAAAAACGGCTTTCCCTGCCGCATGAACCCGGCGTTTATTTCTTTCTCGACGCCTTCGGTCACGTGCTCTACGTGGGCAAGGCGCTCGATCTCCACCATCGCGTGAACTCTTATTTCCGCGGCCGGAAGACCAAGGGAACCCGCCTCAACGAGATGCTGACCCGCGCCGTGGATTTTCGCTACGAGCTGGTGGGCAGCGAGCTCGAGGCGCTGCTCAAGGAAAACGACGAGATCAAACGCATCGATCCGCCTTACAACCGCGCCCTGCGGGAAGAGGGGCGGGTGCTGAGCTCGGTGCGCTTCAACGATCTCCTGGAGCGGCCGGTCGCCTGGGGCTCGAGGCGCTTCGGGCCTTTATCCTCGCTCTGGATGGTGGATTTCATCCTGCGGGTGCTGCAGAGCTCCGAATACGATATTCCCCGTTATATGCGCGGCGTGCACGGCGACCTGATCGCCGAGGCGCTCGAGCTCCTCTTCGCCGAAGTCGAGGGCGAGGCGCTCGATCCTCACGATATCGCTCATTGGTCGCGTCTCGCGGCGAGCGTTTGGGATCAGGATCGCGCGCGGCTCATCGAACGCGCTTTGCAGCCGAAGGCGAAGAAGGGCGAAGTCGAGGAGGAAGAGCTCGAACCGGAGGTCGCGGCGGAAGAGGAAGCCGAGGAGGAGGCGAGCGATTGGACCAAGGAGGACGTCGCCTTCTTCCTGCGGGATGCGATGAAACACTTGATGAGGCAGATCTATCGAAGCCGCTGGCTCCTGCGTCTGTCGCATGCCGACATCCGCTGGCACGGCCACGGTAAACCGGCCGGCGAGGAGGTCTTTTATCGGGTCAATCGCGGGGTTTTCGCTGTGGCCAAAACCGACGAACGGCTCGAACCCCTATCCGCGCTCGAGCGTCAGGCCGCGTTCGATCCTCTCGTTTACGATCGTATGGCCATACTCCTCGCGGAATTGAAAAAAGGCCTGAGGCGCGGGGATTCCATCTCGATCTCCTTCAACGGCCGCGAACGCCTTACCCTGACCACCGACGAACTGCGCCGCACGCTTATCTGCTGAGGATAGGATCCGTAGGTTTGTGACCGCCGCACGTTTATCTCGGCCGCAGGCTATCCGTCGCTGTAAGCTCCCATAATAATTGACGATTAAGATCTCATTATAACATCTTCAGTTTCAAGGCCTTAAGGCCGATAACACGAGGTGTTCGAATGATATCGAATCATTACGGGGTGAAGCGTGGGCGGAAGGAAGCGGAGCAAACAGCAGCTATGGGCCGTCGGCGGAGCCTTGTTCCTCACGGCCTGTCTTAAACCGCCCCGCACGGTGAATTTCGGAGGAGCCGTGGTCGGCGCCAATCCTCAGAACGGCTCTTACCAGGATACTTCAGATCAAAGCTCCGCGTCGTCGGACAGCACCGCGGCCAGCGGTTCGAATACCGCATCCTCTCCTGCCAGCACGGGTTCGTCGCCCGACGCCGGTTCCTCGTCCACGAGTTCCACCGGCACTCAACCCAGCGCTGCCGCAAGCACCAATAAGGACGGAACGCCCGCTCTCGGCAGCACCGACAGCGCGGGCTGGA
The DNA here is from genome assembly GCA_030151925.1 of Oligoflexus sp. Taxonomy (GTDB): domain Bacteria; phylum Bdellovibrionota_B; class Oligoflexia; order Oligoflexales; family Oligoflexaceae; genus Oligoflexus. The sequence goes on along the minus strand of JASLCY010000500.1, from coordinate 2,284 downwards.
AACTCGTGTGGTCGGACGAATTCAACGGCAGCACCATCGATGCCAGCAAGTGGAGCTTCGAAACGCAGAATCCGGGCTGGGTGAACAACGAGCTCCAGGCCTATACCGGCAGCCGGCAAGAGAACGTCCGCCTCGAGAACGGCTCGCTCATCATCGAAGCGCGCCGGGATAATTTCCAGGGCCACGAATATACTTCCGCGCGCATGAAGACGGCCGGCAAGGCCCATTGGAAATACGGTAAATTCGAAGCGCGCATCAAACTCTCAGGCGGCCTCGGCACGTGGCCGGCGTTCTGGATGATGCCCGAGGACCAGAGCCGCGTCTGGCCCGCCTGCGGTGAGATCGATATCATGGAGGAGGTCGGCTTCGAAGGCGACGTCACGCATGCGACCACGCACACGGCCGCCTACAACTGGGCGAAGAACACGGTGAAGACCGCGCAGAAGAGCGTCGGCGGCCTGACCTCCGATTTCCATGTCTACACCCTGGAATGGTACGAGGACCGCATCGATATGTTTATCGACGGCACGAAGTACTACAACGTCCAGAATGAGAACAAGGGCGACGACTTCTATCCCTTCACCAAGGATTTCTACATCATCCTCAACCTGGCCGTCGGCGGGGAATGGGCCGGTTCGAAAGGCGTCGATCCTAATATCTGGCCGCGTCAGATGCTGGTCGATTGGGTGCGCGTTTATCGGAAGTAAGATGTCCGTCGACCCCGCGTCCGCCTCATGTTAGCCTCAGAAATGTCTTCTGGGTTCACCATGAGGTAGGTCCTTCTTGAAGCTTATTATCGCCGAAAAACCTTCCGTAGCTCGTGATCTGGCGCAGACTCTGGGTGTGCCTGCACAAGGTCGCAGTCATTTTCGCGGCAAAGATTACCTGATCACATGGGCTATTGGTCATCTCGTCACTCTCGCCGAACCGCATATCATCGATCCGAGTTGGAAAAAATGGCGCGAAAGTGATCTTCCCATCTTGCCTCAGCACTGGCCTTTGGCCGTGCTCGAGAATACGGCGGCGCAGTTCGAAGAGATCAAAAACCTCATGCATAAACCGGAGGTGACGTCGATCATCGCCGCGACCGATGCCGGGCGCGAAGGGGAGCTGATCTTCCGTTATATCTACGAAAAAGCGGAATGCCGGAAACCGGTGGAGCGGCTCTGGCTCTCCTCGCTGACGCCGGAGAGCATCAGGCTCGCCATGAGCCAGCTCAAACCTCTGTCGGCCTACGATAGGCTCGCCGACAATGCGCGGGGGCGGAGCCGTTCCGATTGGCTCGTGGGTTTGAATTTCTCGCGCGCCTATTCCCTTCGCCAAAACGATAAGTGGACCGTAGGGCGGGTGCAGACGCCGACTTTGGCCATGGTCGTCGAACGGACGGAAGCCATCCTGAACTTTGTGCCCGAGCCCTATCGTGAGCTTGAGGCGCAGTTTCAGACCTTAGGGAGCGGCGCGACCTTCAAGGCTTTTTTCGTCGATCCGAAAATTAAAAAAGGGTCGGCTGAAGAAGAGGCCAAGGGCACGGCCAAACGTTTCGCGCCTGATGATCCCGAGATCGCTCGGATCAAGGAACGGGCGACGCGCGGCAAAGCCAGCGTGAAATCCCGCGAGGATAAGGAGCAGAAGATTCCGCCGCCGCGGCTCTATGATTTGACCGAATTGCAGAAGGACGCCAACCGGCTGTTCGGTTTTCAGGCGAAGCAGACGCTCGATCTCGCGCGGAGCCTCTATGAGAGCCACAAACTCATCACCTATCCCCGTTCGGACAGCCGTTACCTGAGTTCCGCCGTCGCGCAGAACCTGCCGCGGGTCGTCGCGGCGATAAGGGGGCCTTATGAGAGCGTGGGACTGCATCCCGATACGGGCGAGAAACCTCTATCGAAGATGTTCGTCGACGACGCGAAGGTAAGCGATCACCATGCGATCATACCCACCGGCAAAGCTCCGGGGGCGGCCCGTCTGAGCCCGGAGGAGAGCAAGATCTTCGATCTGATCGCCAAACGCCTGCTCATGGCCTGGCAGGAGGATCAGATCAAGAGCCAGAGCCGCATCCTGGCGGTCATCACTACCGAAGACGCGGATCAGGTCCACGAAGATCATTACCGCGCGAGCGGGAGCCTAGTGCTGCGCGAAGGCTGGCGAAAGCTCGAGCGTCGTTCGAATCAACCGGCTGAGCCCTTGGCCCTGCCCTTGGTCGCGCCAGGGGAGGAGCTGAAGACGATCAAGGTCGAAGAGCTGAAGAAAGAGACCAAACCGCCGCCCGCGTTTAGCGATGCAA
>JASLCY010000467.1 GCA_030151925.1 Oligoflexus sp. | reverse complement strand
AGTTATTTCGCAGGCCTCCTCGTCCTGCTGGTCATGGCCCGCATCAAGGAATCGCTGCAGGCCGAATCCCTGCAAGCCTACGCCGTCGTCACCACCATCGGCGCGATCGTCTCCATCTCGCTCCTCGGGATCTCCGAATTCATCATCGGCAAGATCTGCCCGACCTGCGTGGGCATCTATCTCGTGACGTTCGTGCAATTCGCGATCCTCATCGCCTGCCGCGACGGGATCCCGACCCCGTGGACCCTCAAGAACATCTTCAACGGCGGCTGGTATAACATCATCGTCCTGGCCATCGTCATCATCGCGTTCCAGAAGATCCACAAACCGGCCATCAACACTTCGGGCGAAGAGGCGAAGTCGGGCGAAGAGCTCGCCGAAGTCCGCAAGGCCATCGCCGACAACGCCGGCCCCGGCCCGCTCGCGATGCTCGACAGCAACGTCTCGCCTTCGGTGAAAGCCGACCTCTCCGCCTACAGCGGCCTCGGCGAGGACTACCACAAGGGCTCGCCCGACGCGAAAGTGAAGATCGTCGAATACGCGGATTTCCAATGCCCAGCCTGCGCCGCGGCCTCGAAATCGCTCCGCACCCTGCATGACGAGTTCGGCGACAAGGTGCTGATGGTCTTCAAGAACTTCCCGCTGAACAAAGACTGCAACAGCGGCGTGCAGACCCAGATGCACCCCTTCGCCTGCCAGGCCGCTCGCATCGCGCGCTGCGCCGGCACCAACGGCAAGTTCTGGGAGATGCATAACCAGCTCTTCGACAACCAGAACAGCATCAACGACACCAGCCTCGTCGCATGGGCGAAGGAGATCGGCGGCCTGACGGACGCTCAGGTGAAGGACTGCCTCGCTTCGAACGACGTCCTGAACAAACTCCAGGACGATGCGAAGCAGGCGAGCGAGGCTGGCCTCCAAGGCACGCCCACCCTGTTCTTCAACGGTCAGAAATATAACGGCAACGCGGACACCGACTCGCTTCGCGGCGTGATCCAAGCTCTGCTGGCTAAGTGAATAGGTCCCTTATGAATATCAACTTCGAGCACGACTACCAGAACAAGATCATGACCCAGACTTTTGCGGAGCCCTTCGTTCTGCAGACGGAGAACGACGTCCAAGCCTGGCGCCAGACCTGGATGGACGCGCTCAAGAGTTGGCATTCGCCTTATAAATCCGTGATCGACGGCCGCCAGCTGTCGATCGGCGGGAGCGCGGACAAGGAGCGGATCAAAGCCGCCTTCCTGCGCCTCGAGAAGCTGATGAGCGGCTTCTTCCTCAAGAAGGCCGTGATCTACGGCGTCGATCCGGAAGTCGCGGCCGTGATCCCCTTCGACTCCTATGCGGACGAGGCCGCGGCGATGGATGCCGTCGGCCTTCGCACGCGGATCGCGCGCGAGCCGGGCGATTTCCGCAGCTCGATCCAATTCCAGAACCACTTCCGCCAGCACGTCGTGGAACTCAATTTCGCCGGCGACACGGTGATCGACACCAAGGAAAAGGTCGCGATCCTCCGCAGCAAACTCACGAACAATCTGATGCAGTGGCACTCCGCCTGGAGCCTCCTGATCGACTGCTCGAATCTCGAGATCACGCCGGAAGTTTTCCCGGAATGGGAGGCTATGGTCCGCTTCTTTAAGGGCTTTTTCCTCAAGGAAGTCCTTGGCTACCAACCGAAGGACAAAGAGCTCGTCTATCCCTTCAAGTCCTATAGGGCGCGACACAATGCCGCTGGTCGTCTTGAAGCGGAAGGCCTTTTCTCCGGTGAAGACGCCAATTGCCAGTCCCGCAAATGATGACTTAGAGGTTGGTCCTCGGCCAGCTTCGCGATATAACAGGTCCTCGGTTGGGCGGCCTGCCCGCCCAGGATTCGAAACTTTGGAGATGATCCGTGCAAGCAGTAGAACTCTACCCTATCCAAGACGCACTCGTTCTTCGCGCCCGCGGCGTGGAACTCCTTATACTCCCCGTTCACGTCGCCGCTCTCAAAGAGAAGAAAGAGAGCAAGGACTTCGCGGAATACTTCCTGCAAAACGCGATGGTGAACCGCTCGGCCCGCAAGCTCTACGAAGCGTGGCTCAAGAAGGACAACACCCTTTGGAAGCGCGTGTACCACTCGATCATGAACGATTTCAATAAAGACGAAGAGGCGAAGGCCTGAGCCGAGGCTGGCCTTTCGCCAAAGGCCGCCTGATAGGGTAGGGAAGTCGGGGGCTTACAACTTAAGGCTCCGGGCCCGGCCTCAAACTTTCCGCTGTTTCGACCGATAAACCCCTGAGATAACGGGGGTGGTCATGATTCGAAAGTACCTGGTCTGCGGCAAACGCCAAGTCTTCCTGCAAAGCAAGAACAGCGATGCCTACGCTGATATCGGTAAGGTCATCGAACTCCTTATGCCCGTGACCGAGTTCTGGGAGCTGGAAAAGGAAATCGGCAAAATCAATTATCTCACAGCCTCCGACGCTCCGAGCGTCGATGTCGGCGGCCAGTATAAACGCATACTCGGCCTCGGCGCGAAGTTCGCGGTGATGGAAGCGGATAGAGTCTGGCTTTATGAGCACAAGAAAACCGGATCCTAAGCCTGCGGCCTTCCTCGATCGCGACGGCGTCTTGATCGAAGACACCGGCTACGCCTTCAAAGTCGAAGATATCCACATCCTTCCCGGCGTCGCGCAAACCCTCAAGACCCTGCAAGACCGCGGTTATCGCCTCATCGTCATCAGCAACCAGGCTGGCGTCGCGCGCGGTTATTTCACGGAAGACGACGTGCGGGCCTTTCACAAGGAGCTCGCGAGGCGGATCGAAGCGGCGAGCGGCGCGCGCATCGACGCGTTCTACTACTGCCCCCACCATCCCGAGGGCAAGGTCCCGGAGTATTCCAAGGATTGCGATTGCCGCAAGCCCGGCATCGCGATGATAGAGCGGGCGCAGGAGGATTTCGCGATCGACATGCGGCACAGCTTCTTCGTCGGCGACCGCTCGTCCGATATCGACTGCGCGATCAAAGCGAACCTGCGCGGCTTCCAGATCTATTCGGATCAGTACGTGATGCACAAGGAGCCCTTCGCGAACGTGAAGGACCTCGCCGCGGTTCTCGCCTACCTATGAAAAAAGGGAGCCTCTTTCGAGCGCTCCCTTCCTGTTTCTTCAGCCTTTGTGTTCTTTATACTTCTTCAGAAGCATCTTGATCCGCGGTCCGCAGCGTTCGCCGTTGCAGCCCCCGGTCCCTGTGCCCACCTTGCGGTTGACGTCCTGGACCGTTTCGCAGCCGGGGAGACCCTCGAGCACCTTGCCGAGCGGGATGCCCTTGCAGATGCAG
>JASLCY010000360.1 GCA_030151925.1 Oligoflexus sp. | reverse complement strand
GCTCCGCAGCCGCCCAAACCGCCTTTCCTCAAGCTCAGCGATGTGATGACCGTCTCGGGCGTGGAATTGCCGGCCGTTAAACCCGCGGAGCTCGAACAGTCTCCAGCGCCTCAGAAGACTTTCACGAACCTCTCGGGGACGTGGCGCCACGCGGCCAAGAGCTGCGCGGGCGAAGTCGGCCTCCTGCAGGCCTTGCTCGCAACGCCTTTGACGGAGCCCCTCGAACAGATCATCGCCGTGCAGGTCGCGGCCCTGCTCGAAGATCAGATCCCGGCGCTCGACGCCTTCGACACCAAGGTGTGGCGTGATCCCGACGCGATCAGCTTCGATCTGAAGTGGACGGATCGCATGAATCGCGAGATGTTCCACCCCGGTATCAAGTCGCCGCTCGCGCGGCTGCTCAAAGCGCTCTATCCGCTCTTCGTCCAGGCCTTCCAGAACGAGCTCGGCCTGAGCGGTGCGGCCGAACGATTGAAGATGTCGCCGGACGACGTGATGAGGGCGAGGAAACCGCTCGAGTGGACGGACGACGTCGTGCAGAGAAGCAACTTGAAGCACTACGTGGCCTCGGTCCATGACAACGGCTACCATCTCTTCAACCTGCCGGGCATCGGCGACCGCTTCCAATTCGATGCCACCAGGCGCGATATCTATATCGATCGCAACCATTACATGATCGCGCCGTCGAGCCATCTCTACCACAGGCTCGCGTTCCTGCTGCGGGCCGTGAGCCTCGATTATCTCCCCTTCCTGCACCTCAGCGCGGGCGGCGAGATCTTCCCGTTCCTCATGAAGTGCCGTCGTTCGCTCGATCAGTCCGATCCGAGCCTCAAGGGGATGGCGGACAAGGATCCTCTGCGCGCCGTGCTCGCGCAAAACAAGGATCGCGAGCATCTCATGCAGCTCTTCAAGGAAACGGGCAACGTCAGCGCCGATAAGATCAGCCAGACCGTCTCGTGTTTCGTCGAGCAGATCTATCGCCTGAACCTGGCGGAGTCTTTGGATTTGATCGGAGTGGTGGAGACGATTACCGGAGCGGACCTCTGCTCGCCGAAGACCAGCGCGATCCAGCGCTTGAGCCAGTCGGCCTCCGCGCGGAGCATCGTGGCCTTCGCGGCCGAGCTCAAGCTGACTATTTCGAAGCCTTAGCCCCGCCTTCGAGCTGATTGATGTGGGATTGGATCGCCGCTGCCGCGTCCGCGGGCGGCTTCAGTTCCAAGGCCTTGCGGAAGTCCACCAGGGCTTCCGCCTTCTTCCCGAGCCGTTCCAAGACATTGGCGAGATTATAAGGCGAGGTCCAGTTGTTCGGGCTGATCTCCTGGATCTTGCTGTAGGTCGACAGCGCTTCCTTGTTCTTGCCGAGCTCCACTTCGCAGCCGCCGCGCATCTGCAGGAGATTGGCGTTGTACTTCGGCAGGTAAGCCCCGCCCTGCTCGATCGCGAGGAGGAGCTCCTTGCATTGCTTCGCCTTCGAATAAGCCCGGATCAGACGTATCCAGAGGTTCGGATCCTGCGGATCCGTCCGGAGGCGGCGCAGGTAGACCGGCGGCAGGAGCTGCGAGAGGTCCTGCTTCTCGATCGAGTCGATGGCCTTCTCGAGCACATTGCTGGAGGCCATCGCCACGGCGATGCGTATCTTGTGGTCCTGGTAGAAGTCGTGGGCCCATTCCCGCTTGCGCGCGGCGTTCACCCAATTGAGGAACACGTAGTATTCCAGCGTATAGGGCGAGCTCTCGATCTCGCCCGCGATCGACTCGTAGAGTTCGGCGTCCAGCCCCTTGGGAAGCTTCTCCTCGATGCTCAGGAGCGTGCGGAAGGCCTCTTCCTCGCGATTGAAGCTCGGGAACTTGAAAGGCTTCTGGGCGAGCTTATAGCCCATCCATAGCGCCTCCTGGCAACGGTAGTCGGCGCCGCGGGCGGCGTTCGCGCAGCCCTTGGCCAGCTCGAGGGCCTTCTGCGGGCTGCTCGGCAGGGCGAGGGCGAAAGCCCAGTAGGCGAGGGCGGGGTCGATCGACTTATCCTTGCCCATGCCTTCGTTCATGATCTTGTCGCGGAGCGCGGGATCGTTGTTGGCTTCCGCGCAGAGCGCCATGTGGAAGCGCAGGTCGGTGACGCGGTTGAAGCTCTGCCCAGCGTCGAGGAACACGGTATTCACCCGCGGGCAGTCGCCGATCAGGAGGCTGTGCAGGGAGAGCAGGTGGAAGGCGCTGAGCTCGCTGCCGTGGCGCGTGTAGAACTCTTCGATCGCCGGCGTCGCCTGCTCGTCGCCTATCCTCGCCAGCAGGCCGCGGAACGCGTCCAGCTCCTTGCTCTTCTCGTAGGTCTTGAGATCCGCGCTGATGTAGATCGAATCGTCCACGAAGAAGATATCGTCGAGCAGGGTCTGGCGGTCGCAGTAGCCTTTGTCCGAGGCCTTCGCCTGGTAGCCGATGCAGACGCTGGCCTTCTTCTCGAGTTTGCCCGGATCGAATTTCTTGAAAGGCTTCGTCCATTTCTCCAGCGCGGGGCCGGTGACGGGCGCGAGGTCGACGTTCACCCGGTAGGGCTTGTCCTCCTCGAGCCAGATATGGAGCTTGCGCGAGGCGAAACCCGGGGCGGAGACGGTGATCTCGTTCAGGCCGGGCCGGCCGCTCAGCATTTTCCTGGCGACGCCCGTAGCGCCGTCGCCCGTTTGGACGACGAGGTCCTTGACGGCCGAATTCACTTCGAAGGTATAGGGGGATTTCCCGGGAGGAGTCGCGCCGAACGAGAGGCCGGCGCTGATGAGCGATAGGACGAGGAGAAGGGGCTCAAGCCGCTTCGCTGTCCTCTTTTTCACTGAAGTTGATGCCGGTCGCGGCGAGTATCTTTGCGATATCCAATACACCGTTGATCTGGTTGCCTCGCTTGCTGATCATCGAGATGAGTTCGGATCCCGTGCCCTTGCTGGTCAGTCCCTGCATTTGCAGTTGATCCTGAGTCAAGGTTACCACGTAGGTGATCCCATCGACTATGAGGCCGACGGTCACGTTCTCCCAACGCGCTACGATTATACGACACTGACCGTTAAATTGCGCGTCAGGTATACCCTGCATCTTTCGTAGATTGATCGCTGGGAGGATGGTCCCACGGAGGTTGATAACACCATCAATGTAGCGAGGGGCACGGGGTACGAAGGTCAGTTGATGCATCATGATAATTTCATTAGTCACCTCGATAGGCAAGAGGAACTCTTCCTTGTCGAGCAGCAGACCAATAAATTGACGGATATTGCTGAAATCTTGAGCAGTTTGCCCCCCGTCCAATTCGCCACGTACGGTGAACATGCTGTTGTCGAGATCGAAACCCATGGCGTCAT
>JASLCY010000458.1 GCA_030151925.1 Oligoflexus sp. | reverse complement strand
GGCCCTGGTCTGCTGGGTCTTCCTCGGATCCATAGCCGCGACGATCAATATCGTGCTCGCGATCCCGACCTCCGTGATCGGGTGCTTCATCTTCCTCAAGCTCTTCAACTTCACCCTGAATACGTTTACGCTGCTCGGCATCTCCCTCGCGATCGGCATCATCGTCGACGATGCTATCATCATGCTCGAGAACATCTTTCGGCATCGCGAGAAAGAGAAGGATCCGGTGAAGTCGGCGATTTCGGGCGCCAAGGAAATCGCTCCCGCGATCTTCGCGACCACGGCGGCCGTCGTGGCGATCTTCCTGCCTATCGCGTTCGTGAAGGGCATTATCGGCAAATTCATGTTCCAATTCGGGGTGACACTGTCTATCGCCGTGATCCTCTCCTGCGTGGAAGCCCTCACCCTCGCGCCTATGCGCCTCTCACGGTTCGGCGGAGGTCAAGTCAAACGCTCGCGCCTCGGTCGCCTGTTCGATGCTTCGATGGATAAAGTCTCGGACGGTTATGCCGCCGTCATAGGCCATCTCCTGAAACATCGTTGGCCTTACCTGATCGGAGTGCTCACTCTATTCACGGTCACCCTCATCACCGTCAGGGGAGTGAAGATCGAACTCTCCCCGGAAGTCGATGAAAGCCGCGCGCAGGTCACCCTCAAGATGCCGCAAGGATCCTCCATCGACTACTCCGATGCCAAGACCAAGGAGGTGGAAGCCAAACTCGCGGCTTTGCCTTACATCAAAACGCAGCTGGTGAACGTCGGCGGCATAGGGGGATCCGGGCGGGCGAACCAGGCCTCGATCATCGTGCTCTTCGATAAACCGAAGAAAAGGCCGAAGAATCCGGATACTAAAAAACCGTGGACGATCAAGGAGATCAACAAGTCCTTGACCGAAGCCGTCCGGCAGGTGCAGGGCGTGAAGCCGGTGGTCCGCACCAACTTCGCTTCGGCCATCGGCGCGACCGGCGGGAGCGGGCAACCGATAGAGTTCCTGGTGAAGGGGCCTGACAGCAAAGTCCTGCTCGATTCGACTAAGGCTCTCATGGATAAACTCACCGCCACCAAAAAGCTGGTCGGCGTGAACTCGGATACGATCGACCTGGGGCCTGAAGTCGATATCGTTCCGGACCGCGATGCGGCCATCCGCTATCAGGTCGATACGGATCAGGTCGCGGGGGCGCTGAGCACCTCATTCAGCGGCCTCGAAGCCGCGGATTACACCGAGGGGAACCGGCGTTATAAGATCTTCGTCACGCTCAATAAGCAGGAGAAGGATACGCTCAAGAAGATCGATAATCTCTGGATACGGAATAACGCCGGCGAAATCGTCCCTATGCGCGAGCTCGTGAAGTTCAATGAGATCGCCGCGCCCATATCCCTGCTCAGGCATTCGCGGCAGCAGGCGCAGTTGATCTCGAGCGGCCTCGCGCCGGATTTCAGCCAGGGCGAAGGCGTCGATCTCGTGGAGAAGATCGCCAAGGAAACCCTGCCCAAGGGCTACTACGTGGAGTTCACGGCGGCGACGCTCACGTTCCAGGAAACCTCGACGAGCATCATCTTCGTCATGGCGATGGGCATCATCGTCTCCTATATGATACTCGGTTCGCAATTCAACAGCTTCATCGACCCGATCACGATCCTGATCGCCTTGCCCTTCAGTATCTCGGGAGCGCTCCTCGCTCTCTGGATGTGCGGCCAGACCATCAATATGTACAGCATGATAGGCATGATCCTTCTAATGGGCATCGCCAAGAAGAACTCGATCCTGCTCGTGGAGTTCACCAACCAGCTCCTCGAGCGCGGGACCGAGCTGAACACCGCTCTCCAGGAAGCGGGACGCCTTCGCCTGCGCCCGATACTCATGACCTCCTTCGCGACCCTCATGGGCGCGGTGCCTTCAGCCTTGAGTTTCGGACCGGGTTCCGAGACTCGGGTGCCGATGGCGGTGGCCATCATCGGCGGCGTGTTGGTTTCCACGCCTCTGACGCTCTTTGCGGTGCCTATCGTCTACAGCCTCTTCTCGAAGTTCAGCAAATCGCACAAGGAAGAGTTCGAGAAGCATCATAAAGAAGGCGGCGATCAGGCTCCGTCCAAAACCAAAAAACCGAAGAAGGATCAGGACAAGAAAGATTCATCAGGTCTGGGCTCTCATTGGGGCGGACCGCAACCTCAGACTTAACATCCTGCGCGTGGAGACGTTATGGAATCTAGGTACGGATTCTGGTCGAAGGGCCTTAGGCTCGCAGCGTTTTGGCTTCTGCTCCTCAGCTTCTCCACCCGGGCCGTGGCCGGCAGCGCGGATGATCTGAGCGCGAGGCTCGATAAGGTCGTTGACGATGCGATCAACGAGAACAAGATCGTCGGGACCGTAGTCATCGTCGCCCGCGATGGCCAGGTGATCTACCAGAGAGCTGCGGGTTATGCGGATCGGGAGGCGGGCACGCCCGTGGAGAGCAACACGATCTTCCGTTTCGCCTCTCTCACCAAACCGCTCGTCTCAGTCGCTATCATGCGCCTCGTGGAATGGGGTTTTATACGCCTCGACGATCCCGTCTCGCGTTTCCTGCCGTATTTCACGCCTCGACTGAAAAACGGCGATCCAGCCACCATCACGATCCGGCAGCTCCTCACGCATACCGCCGGGCTCAACTATGGCTTCCTTGAGCTGATCACCGGACCTTATCATCTGCTCAAGATCTCCGATGGACTCGACGACGTTCACATCACGCTCGAAGAGAACATGCGGCGTCTGGCCGAGGCTCCCCTGCTTTATACGCCGGGCGAGGATTGGGGTTATTCGCTGGCGACGGACGTGCTGGGAGCCGTGATAGAGCGGGTCATGCATGTACCGTTGGATTCAGCCATCTTCGAACTGGTCACGGGTCCGCTCTTCATGATCGACACGGAATTCTATGCGACCCAGCCCTGGAGGCTCGCGACGCCTTATGCGGACGGGCTCCTCAAACCAGTGCGGATGACCGAACCCTACGAACTGAATTACGGCATCGGCAAGATCGTCTATTCCCCTGGCCGCGCAACTGATCCGACCGCCTATGGTTCCGGTGGCGGAGGAGCGGTCGGCACGGCGCGTGACTACATCCGTTTCCTTGAAGGTCTTCGCACCGGTCATATGCCTATCCTGAGGAAATCGACGCTCGACCTCATGAAGCAGAATGCGACGGGCGATCTGAATATCAACCTCAAAGGCAAGGGCTGGGGTTTCGGCCTCGGTTTTGCGGTTTTGCTCGATCCGGAGGCCGCCGATTCCCCCATGCACGCCGGCTCGATCGAATGGAGCGGCGTCTACGGCAATACCTGGTGGGTTGATCCCGAGGCGGGATTGAGCGTCGTGGTGCTCACCAACACCGCGATAGAGGGGATGACGGGAAAATTTCCGAACAACATCAAAACCGAGGTCTATAAATGATTCCGTTCCGACCGGCAGGAACCGAGGCTAGTTCGCCAATGGCCATACGGGAAAGGCCCGCGACATCACATCGCTCTCTTTGCCGATGAAAGTCAGGATCACCTCAAAGGTCGTTTCCTGCATCAGTTTATCGAGCAGGACCTCCTGCTCGGCCTGATTGTAAAAAGCCGGCTCGGGCGTGACGACTACGAACTCTATAGGACCGAAACTGAGTTCGGCATCCCAGCGCCTGCCGCCGAAATAATAAATCGCGGTCGCATCGGTGAGCCGTGAGAGCTGCAGGGCCTTCTCCTTGATTTGGTCGAGGGTCATTTCGAAGGCGATCGGCTTCTTGGTCACGTCATTCTCCCTTTCATATCCGGATGCCAAAGTAATCCAGGATCTTAGCGTAGATAAAATAAGTCGTGAGCGCGGCCAGGGCCCCAAGGCCCATAGCTGCGTAAAAGGGCCATTTACGCTCGATGGTCCAGGCGAAGACCGGGAAAAACACCAGCGACGGCGGTACGAGCCAAAACACTCCCCAGGACGTCGCGGCGAGCTTTTGTTCGTCGTGCGTGTCGAAATAAATCCACATGAGCGTGAGGATCGAGGTCAAAGGCAGGGCGAGGAGGAGGTAGGACCAGGCCGAGAAGCGTTTGGCGAGCTCGGACGCGCCTACGATGATAGCCGCCGTAATGAGGAACTTGAATGCGATGTACATAGCTGATCCTGAATGATGGCCCTTTCTTCCATATTGCAGTTTTAGCGGGAAAGGCCTAGCCTTTTTTCGCAGGGAGGTGTTCTATGAAACTCGAAGGCAATACGATCCTCATTACAGGCGGTGGTTCCGGCATAGGGCTGGGCCTGGCGACTCGTCTCATGGTCGATAACAGGGTGATCATCTGCGGGCGCGATAAAAGCAAGCTGGAGCGCGCCGTCAAGGATAATCCGCGCCTCGAATATCTGGTGGCCGACCTGCAGGATGCGGGGGAACGCAACGCGCTGGCCTGGACGCTCATCGAGCGGTATCCGGCTCTCAACGTCCTCATCAATAACGCCGGCATTCAAAGACGCAACGATGGAACGGTCGCGGAGGATTGGCAAGAGACGGCCAGCGAGATCGCCATCAACCTGGAAGCTCCGATTCACCTCACGCGGTTGCTCACCCCGCATCTCGAGAAACAAGCGAACGCGGCCGTGCTGAACGTGACCTCCGGACTCGCGTTTTCTCCTATGGCGCTGATGCCCGTTTATTGCGCAACCAAGGCCGCGATGCACTCTTATACGCTTTCCCTGCGGCATACCCTCGCGAAGAAGAAGATCGAGGTGATCGAGATCATTCCGCCGGCGGTGCAGACCGACCTCGGCGGCAAGGGCTTGCATACCTTCGGCGTGCCGCTCACCGATTTTTGCGACGCCATGATCGAAGGCCTGAGGATGGGTATACCCGAGATCGCCTATGGAACCGCTTTGACCCGAAGCCGGGCCTCACGGGCCGAGCTCGACGAGTATTTCGCTCAGATCAATAAATAAACTTCGATCGGCTCATTCCTTGCTCGGTTCGATGCGAAGCGGCAAACGCAGCGCTGAACCGAGCACGAGGAGCTGCACGATGATCAGCGTGATGAACGGAATCCCGTAGGCGTGCGATTCAGCTGTTTTCGGCTGGGATTCCGACAGCGAGACCACCATGCCCATCACCGTGGTGATGACGGGGCCGCCGAGCCTTTGGATAATGTTCGTCGCCGTGGTCGCGGAGCTCAATTTTTCTTTCGGGACCGAGGCGTAGGCCGCGGCGAGCGAAGGAATACCGGTCGCTCCTTGGCCCAGCCCTCTCAACAGCAGGCCGATTATCGCGAGCGGAATCGAAAGCCCGGTATAAGCCATCCAAAGAAACGGCAGCGTCCCCACGAAGTTCACGAGCACGCCTGCGGCTGCTACCGGGCGACATCCAAATCGATCGGTGATGTTGCCCATCAGCGGATAGATCGCGAACATCCCGAGACCCATCGACGCCAGGATCCAGCCGGCCTGATCGGGGCGGAGACCGCTGCCGGAGATCAGGAAGAGGGGCAGGAGGAACTGTCCCGAATAGATGATGCCGTTCGCCAGGAACTGGGTTGTGGTCGCGACCCGGAAGGGTTTGATCCGAAACAGCGCGAAATCGATGAGCATGCCTTCTTTTTGGTGAAGGGATCGCACGAGGAACAGGGCGAAGAACGCGAAACCCGCAAGCAGATAAGTAAAATCCTGATGATGC
>JASLCY010000422.1 GCA_030151925.1 Oligoflexus sp. | reverse complement strand
TCAAGCGCCACACCGAAACCCTCGGCAAGGCTCCGAGCGACGCGCGCCTGCGCGAGCTTCGCCACATCGCCCTGGATTTCACGGCCGAGCGTGCGGGCGAGATCCTCGTCCTGAGCGTCGCCGCTCGCCTGGGCCAGGACGAGCTCTACCGGACGGCGGTGGAAATCCCTTTTGCGCTCGCGAAGAAAACCGGCGGCCTCGAGGCCGATATCCGCGATCAATTCGTCATTCTCGGCGACGCGGAACTCGACTGCGAAGTCCGTTACACGGGCGTTGACGACGCCTTCGTCCCGCGCAGCCAGCTCAAGGAGCTGAAGCAGAAGCTCAACGCCGAGCTGCCCGAAGCCCTCTCGAACGCGACGCTCGATCGTTTGAACAAGAGCCTCGACCGTCTTCATCAAGGCCGCCAGCCGCTCGCGGAGGCGACCGCGGCAGCCTATGCGGTGAAGATCGATCGCCTCGAATACCTCGAGCCGCTGCGTGAATTCATCCAGGCGAACCGTTCGTTCGAGCTGAAGGAACTGGTCTTCGAACCCAAACGCGCCTTCCTCGGCAAACTCTCGGCCCAGGATCTGTTCGCTGCGCTGAGCGAATTCGCGGCCGCGCACGGCCTGACTCTGCGTTTCGCCTTCCCCACGGTCCTCAGGGCCTGGGATGAACCGCTGCTCAAGCTATGGGTCCAGGCCTTCCGCAGCCTCGGCGGCCGCGCCTTCGAGATCGGCAACATCGGTGCGCGCACCCTGCTGGAAGCCTTCGTCCCGGACGACGAAGACCTCGATATCGCCAGCGACTTCACGCTCTATGCCCTGAACACGGAAGCCGTGGTCGCCGCCAGCGAACTCGGCGTCTCCACCGCGGCTCTCTCCATCGAAGACGACCGCGCTTCGCTCGTCGATAAACTCGAGCACTGGCCGGAGCGCAAGGCTCAGCCGCAGGTGATCCTCTACAAGGACACGCCCCTGTTCATCGCCGAAGCCTGCTCGCTCACGGCTCTCCATGGCGGTTGCCCGACCTCCGCGGTCTGCGGCTACCGCACCCTCGAGATCGAGAACGACGAAGGCGAGCGTTTCTTCGTCGCGCACGAGAGCTGCAAATCGATCGTCTACGGCGCGAAGGCCTTCGCCTTGAGCCAATTCCGCGGCGAGCTCCAAAAACTCGGCGTGAGCCGGTTCCGCATCGATTTCCTCACGCGGGACTATGCGCCCGAGCAGCTCAAGGCCGTCCTCGCCGGCATCGCCCGCGGCGAAAAGCTGCCCGAGACCCACACCGCGAACTACGAGAGGCAGTTGCTTTAATCCATGGAAACGCCACGCCTCTCCTTTACGCTTGAAAAGACCGCGACCGGTTCGAAGGCCCGCGCCGGCGTCCTGCGCACCGATAAGATGGACGTGCAGACGCCTATCTTCATGCCCGTGGGCACCCAGGCGACGGTCAAAGGCATCAAGACCTACGAGCTCGAGGAGCTCGGCGCCAATATCCTGCTCGCGAACACTTACCACCTCCTGCTCCGCCCGGGGCCCGAGGTGTTCGAGAAGATCGGCGGCATCCATCGTTTCATGAACTGGAAACGCATGGTGCTGACCGATTCCGGCGGCTTCCAGATCTTCTCCCTGCCGAACTCCAGGCGCATGACGGAACAAGGCGCGGAGTTCAGGAGCTACACCGACGGCAAGCTCATCCTCCTGAGCCCGGAGAAGAGCATCGCCACGCAGCTCTCGATCGGCAGCGATATCATGATGGTGCTCGATCAGTGCGTGCCCGGCGATTCCGATCACAGGACCGCGAGAAAAGCGATGGAGCTCACCCATCGCTGGGCCCTCCGCAGCCTGGCCGCTCGCGGCGACGAACGCGCGGCGCTCTTCGGCATCGTGCAGGGCGCTTGCCATGCCGACCTCAGGCGCGAGAGCGCCGCTTTCCTCGTGGAGCAGGGCTTCGACGGTTATGCGATCGGCGGCCTGGCCGTGGGGGAGACGAAGCAGGAGCGCGAGGACTTCACGGAACTGAGCGCGGAGCTCCTGCCCGCGCAGAAGCCGCGTTATCTGATGGGCGTCGGCACGCCCATCGATCTGCTGGAAGCGGTGCATCGCGGCGTCGACATGTTTGATTGCATCATTCCCAGCGCCTATGCGAAGCAGGGGAAAGCCTATACCAGCCAAGGCATGCTGAAGCTCGAACGGAGCTGCTATAAGTTCCAGGACATCCCGCTCGACCCGACCTGCGCGTGCCCTACGTGCCAGATCTATTCGCGCGCTTACCTGCATCATCTGCGCAAGACCGATGAGACCCTGGGCTGGCAGCTCCTCTCCTATCACAACATCAAGTTCTACATCGATCTGATGAACAGGATGCGTTCCCATATCCTGAGCGATACGTGGAACTCGTTCTATCTCGAGATGCGCGAGGAACTCGTTCGTAAAGACGATGAAAATCCTTCGTTAATCCAGAAATCGAAGAAGCGCGCAAGCCATTGAAACCAAATGAGAATCAGCTGGCCATCGCAGACGAAAGTTTTGGTTGGCCGGCCAAGCCCATTCCATCCG